>JAJDBD010000001.1 GCA_029261575.1 Nitrospinaceae bacterium
CTCCGACTCCCACAACGCGAAGGCCTGCCGGCCGAGCTTCGCTTCGAGCGCCGCGCGCAACGGATGCTCGAGCAGCGCCCGCTTCACCCCGATGACCAGCTCGGTCCAGCGCGGCCGCTCCGCATCCCAGGCCTCACGCGCCGCCTTGGCCTCGGGAGCGCGCGTGTCCTGCTCGAAGGCCAGCTCGACCTTGGCCTGATACGTCTCGACCGCCCGCCGCGTCCCGTCCCAGGCCCGCAACGCGACGAGGCAGTCCTTCACCTCGGACGCGGAACCGAGCACGGCCCGCAACTCCTCGGCCTCACGCGCAAGCGCCTCGAGGTCAGGGCGGGTCGGAGCGATGTCTTCGAAGCGGATCGACGTCGTGGGCATGGCGTCCTCGTCGGAAAGCGTGGGGCACGAAAGCTCGGAGCGTGGCGGATTCTACGGTCCACCCCCCGCCCCTCCCCCCCACGGACGAAGATCGCGACGCAGGAGCGGCGTGACGCCCGGGCGAACGGCACGCGGGACCACAGCCCCGCTTTCGGGGCGGCCTCGATGCGCTCGAAGGCGACGAGGATCATGGCAGAGATCGACGCAGGCCTCGTCGATTGACGTCTTGGCGAATCGGCGTCAGACTCAGCAGCATTCTTTTGGGCGGATAGGCTGCCCAGCACGACGATTGAGGGGGTTCGGATGATTTGTGGAGTGTTTCCTGTGCGCGCTGCCGTGTGGGCCTTGCTCGCTTGGACGACTGTCACCGGCTGGGGCTGCTCCAGCCCGGAGAAGACTCTGGGGGCGACCGCTGCTGCCATCCTGCTCGGAGCACAGGTTCCGGGTAACGAGATCGAGCAGATCTACTACATCGGAGTCTTCGACCCGATCCAACAGATCCCTGAAACCGTCTACCGGTTGCGGGTTCGAGGACAAGCCAGCGTCTTTTCCAAGACACGTTTTGCATCCGGGTGGGTGCCCGCGCCACTGATCGATTCGCTGACCTCTTCGGTGGGCTTCGGAGATGGTGGTTTCGAACGACGCATCGAATCCGTGGGCCCCATTGAGCGGAGCAAGGCGGATTCCGTTGAAGCGACAACACGCGCGAAGGCCCCCCCACGAGCGGAAGAGCAGTCCGACCTGAGCCTGGGCAGGCGCCTCGTGATGTTCGGTCCGGAAGGATTCCGCACCTCACCCGCCGGCCACCGACTCGTCCTCGTCATGGGAGCCGACCCCAACATATTCTTCAAGGGCATTGAACGCGCCTTGCTTGCCCATGGCGACAACGCGAGAGAAGTATCCGACTTCGACTTCATCCAGGATCTGCTCACCTCCAACCAGAATTTGCGCACGGACAGAGAGCTGGTGGAGGCATTCGTCGACGACTTCGAAGCTGCCCTTCCTCATGGAGTCGAGCGATGATCTCGAGGAAGGCCCGACGGCCGGACTGGCTTGCAGTTGGCATCATCGTGTTCGCCGCCACGGGGTGTGCGGTTCTCACGATCGACGTCGACGTCTACAAGGGCCCGCTAGCGAATGACGAGAGCATCCAGATGCAACAGATGCTCTCGTTGGCTACGGCTGCCCAACCGATGCTGGTCGAGCTCCGAGACAGGCTCGAGTGGGGAGCCTACATCGAGAAAGGGCGGGAGAAGGCCATTGCGGCCGGGTGGTATGTCGAAGGGCATGTGCCGGACCCACGGCTCGCGTGTAATGCAGACTGCATCGCCAACGGGGCGAGTGCGCGCGCATGCGCAACTTGCGGCACCGTCGGAGGCACCATGGTCTTTCGGCGCCCTCCTGCCCGCCGAGTCAACTCGATCCTGAGCCTCTACGAGGACCAGAGGCCAACCGCGATGGACCGCCTCCAGGATCAATTCGTCGAGCTACGCGCGGGGTTCGGGAAGCAAACGGAGACGTTCGCAGGTTCACCGGGATCCGACGAGAGCTTGGCAGAGGAGATCCGCCGGAAAGCGACCGGGGCCTCCGAGGCCCTGGCGGTGTTCCTGGAGCGGAAGGGCCACCTCGAGATCAAGGCACTCGTGGCTGCCGGCGCGGGGGATCTGAAAGGGACGGCCGGAGACCTTCGCGAGCGGGCAACTGCCGACACGCCACAGATCTCTACCAATGAAGTCTACTTGCGGCTGAGTGAGCCCGGCGTCATATCGGCCTTCGTAGAATCTTGGCTGCCGAGCATGAACGACACGGCCCTTCACCGGAAGGTCGTCTCGCGACTCGAGGACATCTCGAACGCCTACATTGCAGCCCGGCAGAGCCTCCGAGACTTGCTGGCAGTTGCCCTCGACCTGCTCCCTCGCGCCGAGGAAGAAGCTGCACTTCGTCATGTGGTGAGCGAGCTCGCAGAGGTGATCGCCTCGCTGATCGAGCCCCGGTTCCTGGTCTGGGCAGCGGACACCGATCTCCTGGACCCCCCAAAGCAAATGCGTCTGCGCAGCCTCCTGGAAGAAGAGCTGGTCTTTGGCAGCCTGAGCTTGAACCGAGAAGGTCCGATGTCCTTCGAAGTCTTTCGAGCTCGGCTCGCGCATTCCCTGAAAAGGGATCCGCGAGGGGTTTGTGGGCTGCTCGCAGTACTGCATGGCAAGTTCGCTGCAGCGGAAACGGTTGCGGCAACGATTCCGACATCTGCTCAGGACATGCCGCTGCTCGGGCGACCCTGGTCCTACTTCGCCGACCGCTATCGTCGCTCTTTTGGAATCACGACCTATCCGGAGTTCGTGGATTCCGGCGAATCGAGCGTCGGATTCGTAGGAATCGAGGACTTGAGAAGTTATCGGGCGGAGTCTTCGGTCGGTCTGGGCCAGGGTCGACTTCCCGACGGGATCCAATCGCTCATCGACGACTACTTGAAGATCGAAACCAATGGCGGGAACCCCGTCGTGCGCGAACGGCTCGTCGACGCTCTCGTCCGGTTCTCTCAAAAAATCCTGTTCCTGGCCAACAACGAGGAGCTCCTCAACCCGCCGAGTCCGCCCGCTCTGGTTCCGTCGGTGCTGTACTTGCTGTGGCACCACCTTCTTGGGGGAACCTGGGTCGAAAAGCAGATCACTTCCGGCCCCTCGGCGTTCCACCATTCTGGAGTGTCAGTTCCGGAGGGACAGAAGAACTACGTCAGTGTTCTACAAGCCGTCGGCAACTCCATCCTCGTCCAAGCTGATGAATACAGAAAGGACCTGGAGTGGTACCGAGCTCAGGTAGACCGAACGCGTGCCGAGGAATTTGCGGCCATGCAGGCCCTGGCAACGAACGGATCGGAATTCTTGGCGATGCTCACCGAGATCTTGAAGGAGAAACTGGCACGACTCGAGGTGGCACGAGGGGTCAGTGCGATCGTCCAAACACATGTGAATTCGAGCGCCGTCAGCCCTGACACGGGGCCCACCCTGGTTGATTACGACCGAACTTCCGGAGCAGATGACGCAAGCCGCGCGATCGACGACCTGAGAACGACCCTGAAATTTGTGGAGGACTATCGCGAGACTCTCACCGACAGCGAGCGTGACACGGCCTCCATGGAGAGTCTGCTGTCTTGCTGCCGAGAGCGCGCGGAGACGGTCGACGACCAGACCAGAGCCAACCTCCAGGTGGCAGCGCGCGTCCTTACGGAACAGAGCTTCTCGATTCCACGAGTTGATCGACCCCTACTGGCTGACGCCAAGCGCCCTGTGGACGTGCTTGATCTCATGGCCGGCGCCCTCCAGCACGAGTACATCCAGGCCTTGCTCAGGGGAGCCGACGAAGAGACGTTGAACCGATTGGATAGAGCGCATGCAAGAACACTGGAGAGACGAGCAAGCCTGATCCGCATCCGTCCCGCCAGCGCGTTCCTGCGCACCAGCTACCCCTCGACGGCCTTGCAGGGGGACCCTGGCCTGGGGTGGTCCAACCGACTGGAATCGCAGGGGTTTCGCTCGGTCCCCATCCTTGGCAGCGTACTCGGATTCTTGGTTCCCGACCAATTCCCGGACGAAGCTATCCAGGCTGGGATCGACAAGCAATTCTGGCAGAACGTCAACCGAGTGCGGGTCGCTGGAACCGGGAAGTCCAACTTTGTGATCACCAAGGACGACATCGGGAACTGGTACGTCAAGAGCTACGAAGCCGACCCCGACGAGGTCATGAAGTCTGCGCTCGGACTCGCGACCTTGGCTGGCGATCATCGAGCAAGTTCCGATGCCCTCCGACCCCTATTCGGCCGACCCACCGAGTCCGCAGGAGTGGGCTCCACGCTCGATCGCCTATCCGTACGTCAGGAGCGGGAATACCTGGAAGCCGTCGCCGAGACCTTGTTCGAATTGCGCGAGCAACTACGAGTGGATGGCCACGCTGACCGGGCGCGCCAGACGCTGGCTAAGGCAACAGGGATCGAGCCGGATGCTGCCCCCTGGCGGGAGGAGCTTGGCGCGGCGACGAGCTACCTGGACGATGCCCTACTAGCGGCGTCGAATCCGATTGACCTCGACAACGAATCCAAAGACGATGATCAGGCCATTGGCTACGTCGTCGAGTCCCTCGAAGGGATCCTTCGCTTCCATCATGCCTTGGACGAGGTCCTGCAGCGCCACGCCGACGACGCTGCCCGAACTTGGGAAGCCGCTCGCCAAGAGACGGAAGTCGCTCGTGCTTCTCGCATTGCCGCTCAACAGCTAGCAGAGGATCGGAAGCAGGCCGCAGATTCTGCCTGGGAGGCCGTCCTTCGACGCAGAACGGAGAATGCGTCTGATTCGCAGGTGCGCATGGCAGAAGACGTACACGCACAGGCGCGCGAGGCTGTCCGCCTGGCCGAACAGGAGCTGGCCAGCAAGGAAGCCCAAGCGAAGAGCAAGCTGGAACGTCTCGAGGAAGCGAGAGCTGCCAAGTCCCAAGCTGCCCTGGCTCGAGCAAAGGCTTCCGAGCTGGGTCGGATCGTGATCGGAGAGTCGATCGCAACTCTTCAGCAAGCCTCGGAGAAGTATCAGGAGGCTCTGGACTTCCTTGCCGAGGGTCGGGCTTTGTAGCAACGCGGAACATGCCCGCTATCGGGTCAGTTCGCCCTGCACATCACGGTCGGCCCCAGCGACACCTCCCGGGGACTTCACGATCGCACGTTCTCACTCTCGTGTCCTACGACTCGAGCGCTTCGGCTCGTGGCGGTAAGCACCGAATCGTTCTGACCTCAACCTTCCGGGGTCCTGCTCGACGGATCCGAGTACGCGTGGCGACGAAGACCGAGATGCACGGGCTCCGGCCCTACATCACCGCCCCGATCTGCCAGGGGACGAATTCGTTGTCGCCGTAGCCGAGGCCTTCGGACTTCGTGCGCTGGCCGGAGGCGACGGCCAGGATCTCGGCGAAGATTTCGGCGCCCTTGTCGGCGATCGAGACGCCGT
>JAJDBD010000002.1 GCA_029261575.1 Nitrospinaceae bacterium
TGGTATCGTTGTTCCTGGGTCAACTGGGTGTAATGTTTCACAAGCGCTCCTTGGATTTGACGGTTTAAGAAACGCCAGGAATATTATCCCAGTTGGCTTCTTATACCGTCTCCAAAGTTGCACTTACCAGTTGAATCCAAGGATTATTAAATCGCGAGACCAATAAAGTCCAGATATAAACAACAAAAATGACAAACCAATGTCAGACCAAAATGGTAATAAACCGAATGCATCGGTGAGGTTGTTTGTTAAAGTAACTCCAGACAAAATCGCTGTTAAAGATAATATGAATGGATGCTCTAATTTAAACGGCATGATTCAAAGTTTCTCATTTGAAAATTAAATAGGGACTCGAGCCATTATAAACGCAAATCCAGAATTTTGGTGTGGTCGGTATTTTCAGGAAAATATTGTTGTTGAAAACTTATCGGAGGAAGTGAATAAAGCCGCTTAAAATCGTGTGAAATTTCTTGGCTGGGAGATTGACTTTAATGACGAGTTGCTTTACGGGTGGGTGCATATGGGTAGGTATATAGAGGAAGGATTTTTTTCTGGTTTTTGATTTTTTAAAATTTTTTTTGCGAGATCAAGGGCTTGGGATTGGGCGCCCGGCAAAGTTTGACCGCCAAAGAAAGCTACGCCTATTGCCTCCGGCGCCTCGCCGGTCTGTCTCCAGGCGCTTGCCTGGCTAGCGTATCGTCCGGCGCATCTCAATGTTCAGCAACAACCCGATACCGATGGAATTGGCCACCAGCGAGGACCCGCCATAACTTAGAAAGGGAAGCGGGATTCCCGTGATGGGAACAATCCCCAGAGTCATTCCAATATTGTAAACAACGTAAAACGCCAAAACGCTGGTCGCCCCCAACCCGAGGAACAGGCCAAACCGGTCGCGGGCGCGTTGGGCGATGCTGAACCCTTTCAGGATGAGCGCCAGGTACAACAAAAGCAGGACAAAGACGCCGATGAAACCCATCTCCTCCGCAAAAACTGAAAATATAAAGTCGGTGTGTTTTTCCGGCAAAAAATTCAACCGGCTCTGGGTCCCGGCCAGCAGACCTTTCCCCCAAAACCCCCCGGACCCGATGGCGATTTTCGATTGAATGGTGTGGTACCCCGCGCCCAGGGGGTCGAGTTCCGGATTGAACAGGGTGAGCAGGCGCTGCTTCTGGTAATCCTTCAAAAACAACCACAGGGTCGGCGCAATCAAAATCCCGGTGAAGGCCAGGCGCCGCAGGGTTTTCGGATTGACCTCGACCGCAAATACAAATACCAGGTAGAGGAACAGGATCATGAGCGCGGTTCCCAGGTCGGGCTGGACGGCGACCAAAAGCGCCAGGATCGCGGTAAAAATCCCCGGCACGATCAGATCCTTAAAAAGGTATTCGCCCTGGGGTTTTCCCGCCTCAAAATATTTGGCCAGGAAGATGATCAGCGAGTACTTGGCAAACTCCGAAACCTGCAGGCGCAAAGGACCGATCTCGAGCCAACGACGCGCGCCGGACGCCACCGTGCCAAACAGCAAGACCCCGGCGAGCGCGGCAATCGTGAGGACGTAAATGACATAAGCGTATCGGCTGAGGCAGGAATAATCCACCGCCGCGACGAAGGCCATGATCCCCAACCCGTAAATGATCCAATAAATCTGCTTGACATAGAGGGTGCGGAAAAATTCTTCCGGGCGGCCATGGTTGGCGCTGTAAATGATAAACACGCCGAGGATGGAAATCCCCAGCACCAATAAAAACAGCCACCAGCTAAAACCCGATACCATTCTACGGTCTATCATTTCACGCTCACGTAATGGTTCCCTGTTTTGAGGGCCTGAAAGCGGAAGGTAAGCCCAGCAGGCCCCGAGTTCCCTTGTAATATACAGGAATCCGCGAGGGAGGGCATCGCCCGGCTTCTGATTTCAAGGCCGCGACCGGCATTCAAATTTACAAATCCGAATAGCGTTTGGCTGGCGCGGATTTCCCCGGCGTCAAAATTTCAACGCTCCGATGGCGGCTTTTAGCCAGTCCAATTTCCGGATTTTATTGATAGAAACGATTAGCCTTCAGCTTGCCGTTGCCAACACTGCCTGTCCGGCGCGGCGGGATTTCCATCTATCAAAAACCCCCTAGATTATTAACCGATTCGGATCAATCCTCTCGGAAGCCTTGACAGTTGTGGATAAAACACCACCGCTCAAAATTGACCTCCATGCCAGCCTAAAAACACGGCATGAAAATTTAACCCTTTATAAAATATATAGTTATACGTTTTTTTTAAATAATAAATATGGCGCCGTTTCGTCCCGATATATTTAAAACCCTGGCCTTCGGGGTTTGTTAACAAGTTTTCCACAGCGTCAACACTGGATTTTCAGGATTTTCGCCCAAATGGGTTAGCGGCGATCAATCCTTATCAAAGTTATAAATTATCGCCAAAGAAGCTCGTTTGAAAATCATGCTCCCCGGTATCATTTCTCTCCGCCCTCCCCGGTCCCGGAGTATGCCTCAAGAAAATTTGACATGTCCGCGGGCAAGGGCGACTCCAGTTCCAGCGCCTCGCCAGAATGCGGATGCACCAGCGATAACCGGTGGGCGTGCAGGGCATGCCGGGGCATTTTTTTCAATCCAGACGCCGACCTGCCGCCGTACAATTCGTCTCCCAGTACCGGATGCCCCATCGCCGCCAAGTGCACGCGGATTTGATGAGTCCGCCCCGTTTTCGGACTCAGCCGTAAATAGGTAAACTTCTCAAACCGCCGGATCACCTCAAAACGCGTCTCCGCCTCCCGCCCGCCTTCGGGATGAACCGACATTTTTTTTCGCTCCGTCCGGTGCCGGCCAATGGCGCCCGTCATCGTCCCCTTGGACTCTTTCACCACGCCCCGCGCCAGAGCCAGATAGGTTTTCCGCACCGTGCGCTCCTTAAATTGCGCCGCCAGCGAGCGATGAGCCGCCTCCGTTTTGGCGACGACGATCAGGCCCGACGTGTCCTTGTCCAGCCGATGCACGATCCCTGGCCGCTCCACCCCGCCGATCCCTTTTAAATCCTTGCAATGGAACAATACGGCGTTCACCAGCGTGCCGCGCAAATTCCCCGGCGCGGGATGCACCGTCATGCCCGGCGGCTTGTCCACCGCCAGCAAGTACTCGTCCTCAAAAATAATATCGAGCGGAATGTCCTCCGCCTCAAGGTCCAGAGGGACTGGATCGGGCACCTGCAGGCAAACATGGTCCCCCAGGCGCAGGCGATAGGAGGACTTGCCCGGCTTGCCGTTCACCGTCGCGCATTCCGATTCGATGAGCTTCTGGATATGCGACCGGGTGATCTCGTTCTGAGTCTCGGAAAGAAACACGTCCAGACGTTTCTTTTCGCATTCCAGGTCGACTTCGTACTCGTAAGTTTCCATGGTGGACTTTTTAATAATTCCTCTCCCCTGGCGGGGGAGCGCTCACGGAGCGACGGGCTGGGTTGAGGGTGAAATTTTTTAATCTGCCCCCGGGGGCTTCCCCGGCGCCGGTTATTTCTCTAACAAGCGCGGCATGAGTTGCGCCAGGTTACAGGGCTTGCTCGTGCTGTCTAGCTGATGGACCAGGATTTGGTCCCAGGCGTCCTTGCACGCGCCCGTGGAACCGGGTAAAGCGAAAAGAAACGTGCCATTGGCCACGCCCGCCGTGGCGCGCGATTGCATGGTCGACGTCTTGATGCTCTCGTAACTCAGCATGCGGAATAACTCGCCGAATCCGGGGATGGGTTTGTCGTAGAGCGCCTCGAAAGCTTCCGGCGTCACGTCGCGACCCGTCACCCCCGTGCCGCCCGTGGCGATCACGACGTCGATTCTCGGTTCCGCGATCCATTGCTTGAGCGCCGTCTGGATCTGCGCTATTTCGTCGACGACGATGCGTTTTTCGACCAGATGATGACCCGCCGCTTCGATGCGGTCCACCAGCGTATCGCCGGACTTGTCGTCCGCCTCCGTCCGCGTGTCGGACACGGTCATGACCGCGATGTTGACGACTTTTTTAGTTTCAGCTTCCATTTAATAAACGTCCTTTCCAAGATTCAGGTTCGCGCCATCATAGCACTGCCGCCGCCCGCCGGGCAACAGCGAGGCGCCGGAGCCAGATAAAAAAAGAAACCACCGATGGACACAGATGAACACAGATAGGCGGTTGCCCGGCTCCCCCTTGCAAAGGGGGTTGGGGGGATTCTTCCGCTAAAAACTTCAATGGTTTAATTTTGCTTTTCTGTTCACTTTCCCGACAGGCTTCCACAAAACTCAAAAAGCAAAACCAATCCATTAAATTTCTTAAAGGAGGAATCACCCCAACCCTCTTTGCAAGAGGGAGCCAAAGAATCCGCTTCCGCCAGCCTTCCCTTTTCCCGCCAGACAATTTACAATATCACCCATCCGAAAACCCTGTTTCCGCGAATTAAACTATGTGGACTTGGCTTAGAAAAAATGCCGTGCCTTTGGGAGCGTTGTCGGCCCTATTGGCCGTGATTGGGTTTTTTATATTCCAGGTTCCAGACAGATTTAAAGAGACGAAAAAGCCCGAAGTGGTAATTGTACCCAGCAAAACAGATCAAAAATTAGTTGGTCTTCTGACAAAACAATCCGCCGAACAGGAAAAGAGTAACAAGTTTCTGCGGGAGGAATTGTCCAAAGCCATCGCGGCTCTGAACCAACTGCAACAGTCCCCCAATCCGCCAAAGGGAATCGACGAAGCGGAGAAACAACTGGCGGAGGGGAAAACCGAACCGGCGGAAAATATCTTTAGCAAATTGCTGGAAGAAGAAAAAGCCGAAGGACCGTCAGCGAACCAGAAAGCTGCTGCGACGGCGCGCCACCTCGGCTGCCTGGCCTACTTGCGAAATGATACCCAACTCGCCTTCGCCGCCTACCAACAAGCCGTGCAACTCGACCCCGAAAACCCTTCCGGCTGGAACATGCTGGGCCTCTTGCAAAAGCGCATTGGAGAACTGGACGCGGCCATTGAATCGTATAACCAAGTCTTGGCCATTGGCGAAAAAACCAAGGATAAAAAATGGCAAGCTTACGCCCATGGCAACCTGGGGCTTGTTTATAAAGCGCGCGGGGATTTGAATAGGGCCGAGGAGTTCTACAACAAATCGCTGGTGATATTCAAAGACCTCGGAATCAAAGAACATATGGCCATTGATTACGGCAACCTGGGGAATGTTTATTTAACGCGCGGAGACCTGGACAAGGCCGAGGAGTTTTCCAACAAAGCGCTGGATATTTTCAAAGACCTCGGAATCAAAGAAAATATGGCCAGCGGTTATGGCAACTTGGGGAATGTTTATCGAATTCGCGGGGATTTGGTTAAGGCCGAGGAGTTCTACAGCAAAGCGCTGGAGATTAACAAGGAACTCGGGCTCAAGAAAGGCATGGCCAGCAACTACGGCAAGCTGGGGATTATTTATAATATGCGCGTTGATTTGGTTAAGGCCGAGGAGTTCTATAGCAAAGCGCTGGAGATCAACAAGGAACTCGGGCTCAAGGAAGGTATTGCCAGCAACTACGGCAACCTGGGGATTATTTATAGAACGCGCGGGGATTTGGATAAGGCCGAGGAGTTCTACAACAAAGCGCTGGATATTTTCAAAGACGTCGGTAACAAGGAAGGCATGGCCAGCAGCCTAGCAAACTTGGGAGCTTTAAAAGGAGAACAAGGGGGAATTAGCGAGGCTCTGGAATATTGGAAGGAGTCGGAAACCATGTTCCGCGATCTGGGCAACCTAAAACAAGCGGAGGAAGTTCGCGGATGGATTGACGAGTTGGAAGGCGGTTCTTAACCCCCTCTTGCAAAGAGGGTTGGGGTGATTCTTCCTCTAAAAATTTCAATGGTTAGTTTTTGTGTTTTCGCGTCTCTATAACTTCCTCCAACTGCAACATCACGCCATTGATCCTCGACGTCGCATCGCGATTGGCGAAACGCAACACAGTCAAACCGTGCGACTCCAAAAAGGCCGTCCGGGTTTTATCGCGAGCAATTTCTTTTTCTTCCCAATGACTGTCCCCGTCGATTTCGACAACCAACCGCAATTGATGGCAATAAA
>JAJDBD010000003.1 GCA_029261575.1 Nitrospinaceae bacterium
TCGAACCCAATTTAAGACGGGTCAAGGGCTATCGTCATCTCAGAGAACTTAGAGAAGCCATGAAGGAACTCAACTCCAAAAGCAATGTGTCGCACGCGGCGTGAGAGATTGTTCAATTTCAACTAAAAATGGGATTGACCCGAAACCCTTCTTCAATATTATTAGCTTTGTTATCTTCAAGACGAACGCTTAACCCCGTTAAATTGGTATCAAAACTTCCTGGATGACCCTCATAAGCCCGGCACTCATGAACACGAATGGGTAGGCCCACTTCTGGCAACAAAACATCCAAGCGATACAATAGCCCATCTGAAAGGAGGATATTTGATTTGGGACCTTGTAAGGAATACTCGTATAATTTTATGCAAGTACCCCACTCGGACTCTCTTGCGTAAGGAGCTGGCCCCTCTGGAAATATTGGCATCGTTTCGGAAGAAAAATTTAATAATCCACCTTTTCCTGGGTATTTGTTCGCATTGACTGGAGCAAGATATTTATAGGTTGAGTTACGAAAATTACCTTCCGGGGAGATTCTCCGAACTATCGTAAAACTCCAATTGGAAGAATTATCACCTATTCCCTTTGAAATAATTTTTGGGTTTCTGCGGCTTAACACTAATTCTAAGTTTTCTCGACCACAAAACTTTAATACCCCTGTGCCTCCCATATTAAACTTTCCCTGAACAAATGGAATTCTGACTTTATTTGAACGGTTTAGCGAAAGAAGGGTATTGGGCATATTTTCTGGCGTTTGTCCCTCCCCACGATCAGAAATCGTGATGTTTGGCAATCCCTGCTTAGGCTTGGCTCCTGTAACCGCTATAGTAATTCCCTTGGCGGTTTCAGTTCTTTTTTTGTCATTCCAGAATTTTATGCGACCAGAATTGATACTATCTGGATTAGTATCCTCATCGAAAAACCAAGCAACAGCTTCTCTTATGGTTTTAGGAGCTTCATTTCCTTCCGGTTCAATATTACGAACAAGACATTCATTTATTAATCTGGCATCTACTGAGTTTACCAGCTTTTCTATCAAAGCAGAATCTGGGAAACTTTGCTGATTTCCAATGGTACTAAAGTTGTTTTCGTTATCCCCGTAAAAACGCCATACCTCAGGATTGTCCCATAGGCTTTCTCTTTTTAATATTTCGATAACGCATTCCTCGGAGTCGGCTTTGATTAATTCAATACAAAATTGTTTTATCTTTTCGTTGGTCATTCTTGGGTGTCCTCCCTATCGCAACTTAAAGATTGAATCATCATCCGATCCTTTGTCTTTAAATTTGGCTTTCAATGCCTCAAGCTCCTTGGTCAAAGTTGTAAGGATTTTTCTTACATCCATCTCTGTATAATCATAATGTGATTTATTGGATAAATTTCCGACTAGCCTCATATTCTTTATAGTGTTGGTCATCCTTTTTTCAGCTAATTGGATAAATTTCTCCCTCTTAAGCTGTTTTCGATTTTTAGAAATCCATGGACCCTGAACAGTTTTTTCCTTCATGGAACATCCCCTTATACCGTATTTTTAAAATACTATATAGTAAAACTAAAATAAAACGTAAGATATGTCAATAAAAATATTATGCGATACTTTAGATATATTGAAGGTGCTTTTGATCGGTTTGATAATAAGGGTGGGGTGTGAAACTAACTTCCCTGGACTTCATTTTTAGCGAAGGTCTTTAGTGTTCCGATTAAGGTTGGGACGTTGTTCAGGTTTTTGGTAAGTGTGTGGTGAGAGTTTCCGCTGGATCGCCCTCAACAACGGGCGGCGATGCGGTTGGGTTGCGCGGGGGAGGCGGGAGCGGGGAGGGTTGGCTCTTCCTGGACGATGATTTTCTGCCAGGCTTCGTTCAGGATAACCAAAATACGTTTGACGTCTTTGAGGGGTTTGATTTCGGGCTTGATATTGCCCAGGGTCAATTGCATTAGCATGAACTGGTAAAGGTTCTCCAGACGGTTGGCGATATCGCCGCCTTTTTCCGCGTCCAGACAGCAGGACAGTTCGTTGACGATATCGTGGGCTTTGCGGATATAAAGCGACTTGTTGGAGACGTCGTTTTTTTCATGGCTCTGCAAAGCCAGATTCAGAAACTTGATCGCCGCCTCGTACATCATCAGAATCAACTGACCCTGGCTGGAAGTGGAAACCGCATTTTGTTTGTATTCGTTATAAAAATTTGCTGGAACCATTTTGCTTCGCTCCTGTTGAGCCTGCCGTTATTGCGTATTAAGAGGACACGGATTTTAAGCCGTCCAGCGCGCTGTTGAACGCCTGTTTTTGAGAATCCAGTTGTCCCAAAAGAACCTCCAGCGTGGAGAAGCGCTCTCTCAGATCGTCTTCAAATAGAATGAGGCGTTCCTCCTGCTCGTCGATGGTGTCGTCCAGATCCTCGATCGTTGCTTTTGCAGAATCGATTTCCGAGTCGAGCGGCCCGTTTCGGCTGAAATCAGTCAGGTCGGCCACCTCGCGGTTGAGCAATTCCGCCACGCCGACGGCCAGCGTGATGCTTCCAAAAGACCCGTCGCCGGTGGTGGAAATCCTGAAGCTCAAACCTTCCGCCGCCGTGCCTACCGCGCCGGAGAAAAAGTTGCCGGAACCCACGGCGTCGGTGAAATTGTTTTCCCCGGCCACGCTCAATTGCGGAACTCCGTTCAACACCCGCACGTCGTAACTTCCCGGTTGGGTCTCTTCCGTAAAACCTACGAACGTTACCGCTATGTCGTCCGTGGTCCCCTTGCTGGAAAATAGTTGGCTGACATTGTCGATATCGGAAGCGAGAGCGTCGTCCAGGTCGCCGTCGTCGATGCTGAGCAGTCCGTCGTTCTGAGTTCGTATCCCGATTTGAGAGAGAAAGCTGAAGGAGCCGGAAACGCCCTCAACGCCGCTGGAAACCAGATTGCGCAAATTACTTTGCAGGTTTTGAACCATGAAGTTTCCAAACAGGAGGCTCGTGGTCTCGGTGCCTACGTCCAACGCAAGTTGATCGTTGAGGAAGCCCATGACGTCGTTGAAGCCGTCCACGAAATCCTCAATCTGGCCCTTGATGGCCGTTAAATCCGACGATATGGTAATCGTTCCGTCGCCCGCGGAAAGTAAGGTCAAAACCGAATCGGGTATGACGTTGGTCAGCGTGTTGCTGCTACTGGTCACCGCGATCCCATCCACGGTGACGGAGGCGTCCTGGGCCGCTTGGGTTTCGGTGAAGTTCATTAGATCCACCTTGCCGGGGCCGATCAGGTCGATCGTCATGGACAGGGACACCGCGTTGTCCGTTCCGGTTTTAGTTCCGGATATTGTTAAATGCGAGGGCAGGGACGAGCCGTCGTCCAGGAAGTTTGCCTGCACGTCCGCGCCGGAGTTGTTGATCGCCAGCCGCAAACCGGCGAGGGTATTGTTGGACGAATCGATGACTACATTGGTGACGGTGGATCCTACGGTAATGTTCAAGGTCCCTTGAGGAATGGCGCTGTTGATGCTGGCGAATCCGTCTGTGATGACCTTGGTTTCCTTCGCAAGTTGGTTGACCGTGAAGGAAAATGTTCCGGAAGTCGCCGAACTGTTGGTGACGACGTCCACCACTTCGTTGGTGGCGTTTGATAAAGTATTATTGAAAACGCCCTTTGTGGACTTGAACCGGCTTTCGGTATTGAGGGTCGTGAGGACGCTTTTAAACGTCTTCAGCCGGTCGGTAAGGTCCAGAAAAGACGTTTGCTTTTGACTCTCGAGTTCCCGTTTTGCAAGGTTCAGGTCGATGGGCCGCCGGTTCAGCTCGACCAGATTGTCAATCAGGGCTGCCGAGTCGAACGAAGAGTTGATTCCAAAAATGCCTTGAGCCATGGTTTACACGCACGTTTTCTGTTTAAAAATTCAATTCTCTTTTTCCCTTTAGTTATTATCGGTTTTTAAAAATATTAACTTTAGGGATTTCGGGGTTTTTTGGGAGATTTTGATGAAATTTTTAACTGCGGCTCACTGACAATAACTAACTGAAAAATAAAGAGATATAAGTTTATGGATGAATCGGCCCGTGTAAAAGGGTAGATTGGGCAAAAAATTTCTCAGGAAGAAACCATGGCCGAGCAATTCGATCTATTTGCAGACAACCCGGAACCCGAACCGCTAGAGGAGCCGACGGAACCGAATTCAAAAACCGGACCGCGAATCCTCTATTTTGATCTGGAAACCCAAAAAGGCGCGCAGGAGGTTGGCGGCTGGGGCAACAGCCATCTCATGAAGCTTGCCGTCGGCGTGGTTTGGGACAGCCGGGAGGAAAAATATTTCAGCTTTTTGGAAAAAGACGCAGAAGGACTGGTCGCGCGCCTTGCCATGGCGGATCTGGTGGTGGGATTCAATGTGATCGGTTTCGATTACGCCGTGTTGCAACCCTATGCGTCCATCGATTTGCAGGAATTGAAGACGTTCGACATGTTGCAGGACGTGCACAAACAACTCGGCTTTCGCCTGAGCCTGAATCACCTGGCGGAGCAATCGCTGAACGCCCAGAAAACCGCCGACGGTTTGTTGTCCCTACAGTGGTACAAGGAAGGGAAGATGGACCAGATCGTCGAGTACTGCATCAAGGACGTGGAAATCACGCGCGACCTGTTTTTATACGGCCAGAAGATGGGCTATGTGAATTACCTGAGCCGCGACAAAAGACCCCTGACCCTCCCGGTCGACTGGTCCCTCGAAAAAGTGATTTGAAAAAGTATTCTCTATTTCATGTTCCTGTTGAGATATTCTGAAAAGTAGAATACTATGATTTATGATAAAAAGTTTTCGTTGTAAAGACACGGAAAAGCTTTTTAACGATTCTCCTGTCCGTCGTTTTCAATCCATTGAAAGAATCGCCAGACGAAAACTTGAAATATTGGAATCGGCGGAATCGCTGAATGATCTGCGGTCGCCGCCGGGAAACAGACTTGAGAGTTTAAAAGGGGATCGGGGCGGCCAATATAGCGTCAGGATTAATGATCGGTGGCGAATTGTTTTTAAATGGAAAGATGGGAATCCTACGGATGTTGAAATTGTGGATTATCATTAACGCAGTCTAATTTTTGGATGGATAAATCAGATGCCTAAAAAATTGCCCCTGATTCCTCCCGGGGAAATTCTTCTGGAGGAGTTTATGAAACCCCTGAACATCAGCCAGAACAAGCTGGCGAGGGATATTGACGTCCCCATCGCCCGGATCAACGATATTGTCCACGCCCGCCGCGGCGTCACGGCGGACACGGCCTTGCGCCTGGGAAAATATTTTAAAACCTCTCCGGAATTTTGGATCAATCTCCAGGGGCGATACGCATTAAAACTCGCCAAAAGAAACAACTGGCCCGCTATAGAAAAAACCATCCGTCCGATACAGGGCGCGGTTTAAAGCGCCTTCAATTATTATTTTAATCATGCCCTGGCTTTGGTAGCCAGTATCAGGTATTGCGAGGCGGCGTCATGGTTTCGTCTGAATCATGAAATCGTCAATCCTGCCTCGATAGGCCTGGTTTTTCTTGAACCAGGTTCCAAACTTGATGCGGTCGACGCCGTTTTTCAATACGGCGGACACGGCGGGTTCGGTGGCCGCCAATCTTCCGTCGAAATACAGTTTTGTTTCTCCCGCTTTGCCGTCGACGACGAGCCTGACCTCGTGCCAATCCAGCGTCACCACGCCATCCTCCGTCCTCATCCGGTGGTTTTTGTTGTCGTCATCCCTAAAAGAAACGGCGAGGGCCATGCTGTTTCGGGGGTAAAAGCCGATCGTTAGATGATTAATGCGTTTCTCGTTTCTCCCGCTGACGGTTGCTATAGTCTGCACTCCGCTGCCTCCTTTATAAGGATTCGCCCAATCCTCCCGGTGAAATTTAAACGAGACCTCCATCCAGTCGCCGACGCGCAACTTGCTTTTAGGATTGACTTCGACCCAGCTTCCATCACCCGCCGTGTGCAAGGCCAATCCATTCTTACCCTCGGGATAATTCACCTCGCCTTCGTAGACTTTGCCTGTCACCGCGACCGGCCCCAGATTGTCCAGGGACTTTTCAAAAGGCAAGTGAATCGCCGTTGTCCCTTTTTTTATATTCCGATTGATATTTTTCAACCACCTGTTGTCGTCGGGCGAGGGGGTGGAATCCGGAGTCGGCGCTTCAATATTTTTTTCGTATTGCAATGGAATCCGGGGAGGGGTTTTGACCCGCGCGGGCGCGTCCGGGATCGCGTTTAATTTTTTTTGGTACTTTTTGGGAATGCTGGTTGGGTTGTCCGTGAAGTGCGTCTTGCCGCTTTCGTCTTTCCATTTGTAAATTTTTGCCGCCGCCGGACCCGCCAAAAACAAAATACCCAAGGCATAAATCAATATCCTGATTTTCATAACGCCTTCCCTGGAAGGTTTAATCCGACTTAACCGTGGCCAGAAGTTTTTCGACCACGTCGAGGGCTTTGATGTTGTCCGCTTCGGCCTTGAAGTTGAGCACGATGCGATGTTCCAACACCTGGCGCGCTACCGAGCGGACGTCGTCGACCGTCGCGGCGACGCGACTGTCTATCAAGGCCTTGGCTTTGGCCGCCAGGATCAGGTATTGCGAGGCGCGGGGTCCCGCTCCCCATTGGATCCATTCGTTCACGAAATCCAGCGAGCCTCCGTTCTGCGGACGGGTGGCATGAACCAGGTTTACCGCAAAGTTTGCGACATGGTCGGAGACCGGCACGCGGGGCACGAGCTTTTGCAGGGCTTCGACCCGGTCGGCCTGCATGACCACGTTCAATTCCGGTTGGCTCCCGGAAGTGGTCGATAGAGCGATCTCCACTTCCTGTTCGCGGGTGGGGTAGCCGACGTTGATGATGAACATGAAGCGGTCCAACTGGGCTTCCGGCAGGGGATAGGTGCCTTCGTGCTCAATCGGGTTTTGCGTGGCGAACACCAGGAAGGGGGCGTCCATGGGATAGGTTTTGCCGCCGACGGTGACTTCGCGCTCCTGCATGGCCTGAAGCAAAGCGGCCTGGGTTTTCGGAGGCGTCCGGTTGATTTCGTCCGCCAGGATGATGTTGGAAAATACCGGGCCTTTTATGAATTCAAAAACGCGCTTTCCGGTGGCCTGGTCCTCGTGCAGAATGTCTGTTCCCGTGATGTCCGAGGGCATGAGGTCGGGCGTGAACTGGATGCGGTTGAACTTCAGGTTCAAAACTTTTGCGAGAGAACTCACCAGCAGGGTTTTCGCCAAACCCGGCACGCCGACAAACAGGCAATGTCCCTTGGAAAAAAGCGCGAGCAACAGGTTCTCGATCACCTGATTCTGCCCGACGATCACTTTGCGGAGTTCCTTGACTACATTTTCCTTGGCCTGAACAAACTCTTTGGCCAACTCCAGATCTTCCATAAAAAGCTCTTGAATAAAATTGTTTGCTAGGTTTGCATAAGCCGACAAAGCTTGAAAACAAAGTCGAAGTCCTTTTTCACCCTCACCCAGCCCTCTCCCGTCGAGGGAGAGGGATAATTTAAGGCGCGCAAAAAGTCCCGATTGTAATCTATTCTATTTGCCGGAACAACTTAACTTGCAGTTGGACCATCGCGTCGCGTCCCAGCTTTTTGTTCACGGCGATCAAGCGCTGCCGGACCAGTGGGTTGAAGGGATTGAGCCGGACGGCTTTTTCAAAATACTCCTCGGCGCGCTCGTAGTCCTCCTTTATAAAATACAATTCGCCCAGGTTGGTCTGCGTGGTGTGGAATTCCGGATAGTATCGCAGGCTTTCCTGGAGAAGAGTTTCCGCGCGTCCGTATTCTTTGACCAGGATTTGAGTTGCGGCGAGTTTGTTGTGAAGAATGGGCGAAAGCGTGGGCGATTCTTCGATGGCTTTTTGATATTCAAGAATCGCGGCCTGGATGTAGTTTCTGGATTTTAAAATGTCGCCCAGAAACGCCTTGTCGCGGGAAGACCGTGTTTCTATTTCATCGTAATCCTTTTCATCCTGCAAGGCGTCGCGGTCGTTTTTAAATTTGAACGCCAGAACCTTGAGTCCGGGAATCACGGTCAGCTTTTTATTTTTTACGAAGGCCCGCCAATCGGTTTGAAATTGCGCCAGAGTTTTCCCCGTGTATTTTCCCAACGCGGCAGGGAAGGGCAGGTCGTTTCCCAACGCCTCCAAAAAAGCGGGTAGATTTTTTTCGCCGATGATCGAAACCAGATAATCCACCATCGTGGCCACCTGGGCGTAGGCCAGATGCACGTCCTCCGCTTTTTTAAGTTTTGCAAGCGAAGGCGTCATGTCTTCGAGGCGGACCAGGTAATCGTTTGCCAGCGCCCGCGCCAGAACCGTCTCCATGACCGGGGCCAGGGAGGCAGAATCGTCCTCCCGCCAGCGGGACTCAAAATATTTTGCGACGCCTTCGTTGAGCCACAGCGGGAGGTTGTTGTGGGTCTTTTTGGCCATGAGATAGTGGACGAACTCGTGGCTCAGAGTGTCCATCCAGTTGTAGCCGCGGACCAGTGAAGCCGGGGAAATGATCATCAGGCGGTTGTACTTGCACAGGGCGACGGTTCCCGAAGTGACGATATCCTGCATGGTCAATGGAGAAATGCGCGAGAACGGTTCGCGGTCGGGATAAAATTCCACGAGAATTTTTCCCTTGGGGCGCGTGTCGAACAAATCGCCCAAAACTTTGTAGGAACGTTCCAGAACCTCGCGAGCGTAGTGGACCAAAATTTGATCGCGGCCGTCGCGGTAGCGGTAGATGAAATGCTCGGACTCTTCGGAAACGAAATCTCCGGCGGCCTCGACCGTATTGTTGACGAGCTTTTTGAACGCCTTTACCATTTGGGAATTGTCGTCGACGCCTTGCAAAATCTTTTGGGCGTAACGATAGCGTCCCTTGTAAAATTGCACGCGCGCGTTGAGGAAATGGACGTCGCCGGACTCGGGATGATTCTTGAGAAGTTCCTGCGTCAGAGTTTCCGCTTCCTCTATTCGCCACTGGTCGATATAGGAATAAGCTTGCCGAACCTGATCCTCAGCCGGGAGAGCCGTAGCCGAAGTCGCCAGGGTCGTCCAGATCAAACAAGCTGTCAGAAGGGTTTTCATTTCACCAGTTCCTTGTAGTATTCGCCGACCAGGCGTTCGTATTTGCGGGGGAAGGAGTTTTTCATGGCCTCGAGAATATCGTTGCGGAATTCGCCGGGAACCTGGTACTGATCTTCGGAAGGGAGTTGCACCTTTTCCTTTTGCATCCGGGAGGAGCCGCCGCGGCGCTGGTCCCTGTCGTACCCGGTCCCCAGTTGAATGGTGGATTGTTGGCGCGCCCGTCCGCCGTTTTGATTTTGCGCGTTTTTCATTTGCTCCAGCAAATCGCGAGTCTCGGCCAGTTTCTCCAAGGCCTGGTTTTCCGACTGAATGCTTTCGGAAATTTTCTGTTGGTTGAGATTTTTTTCCGCTTGTTGCATGAAGCGACTTCCGCCGCCCATCTTTAATCCCAACTCCTGGGTGATCATGGGATTCTCTCGCGTCATCTTAAAAAAATCTTCCGCCAGGCCCTTGGTTTTTGCGCCGAGATTTTTTTGCCGTGCGGACAGGTCCTTCATTTTTTCCACGTCCTCCGGCCCAACCAGCGACTGCAGGCTTTGGTCCAGATTGCGTTTCATGGTCCCCAGCTTTTTGGAAATTTCCGTATTGAGCGCCGCGATTTCGCGAAGATCGCCGTTCAACCGGTCGGCGACGTCCTCCCGGGTATTGTGCGACATCCGCAAGCGGTTGTTCCATCGCAGGATTTCAGGATAGGTATTCTTGAACAACGAATTGAATTCCGGCAGATCCTGCAGGCGCGTAAATTCCTCCAGCGCGTTGTACCTCTCAAAAAGTTGCGGCAGGCTCTCTTGGAAGCGGTGGGCCATGACGACTCTCAACGCGTCCAGGTCCGCATGGATGTTTGCCGCTTCTTTGCGCGCTTCGTTCAACGCCTGAAAACTTTTTTCAAGAGCGCCGGGAGCTTTCGTGTCGATTGTTTTTTGGCTCATGTCCTGGATGACCGAATTGGACGCCGCTTCCTTATCCAACAGCGCGTGGTATTTTTTCATGACGAGGTGGGAATCCAGAAACTCCCGGTCGGCGTTTAAAATCTCCAGAATTTGTTCGACGTCTTTTCTCAAGGAATCGAAAAATTCCTTGAGGGAATCCTCAAATTCTTTTGATTGAGCCTGGCGCAGGGACTGGTTGATCTTCATGGTCTCCTCCACCAGATTTTTTTGCGCTTTCTCTAACCCGCGAATTTCCTCCAGCGAGTTTTCCAGTTTTTCCATGGTTTTCATGTCCACCAGCTCGTCCATATCCGAGTCCGCCTGGTTGAGTTGGCTGGAAAGCGTTTGAAGCTCCTCCGACAACTCTTCCATTTTATTCAGGGCTTCCTCGATGTTTCCCTGGTTGATCAGGTCCATGAGTTTTTCCAGGGAGGCGTCGATGTTTTCCAGATCCATACGCTTGAAGGCTTCGGGATTTAAAAATTCGTCGGGCAGGGCCTGGGTTTGCCTGCCCAATTGTTCCATGATTTTTCCAAGCGTTTCTTTGAGTTTTTCGAGTTTGGCCTTGAAGTCCTGGCGATCAAATTCTGATTTTTGATTTTTTGCTTTCTCGAACGCCTTTTTTAATTCCTCCGCCAATTGGTTCAGGTCCTTTTTCATGTCCATCACCTGATCCATTTTTTGCCGGTTGGAAATTTTGATTAAAAACAATATGTCCTTTTCCAAATGTGCGATCAGACGGTCGTTGATGGCGGCGGCGGGGGGGAGTCCAAAAGCGATGGGTCGCGCTCGTCCCCTTTCGCGGTTCAATTGATTCAAAGCGGTTATTTGTTGCTCGCGAATTCTGTTCAATCCGTCCACGATATTTGTCAGAAGCGTCTTATACGGCGGCGGGAAACTGGGAATGTTTTTTGCCTGCGTCTGAATGGCCTGCGCGAGATTGATGATTTCTATGAGTTGGTCCGTGCTTCCAGTCAAAAACGTTTTCAATATAGCGGCGCTGGGCGGTGGACCCTGAAAATGCGTCGCGTCGCCCACCAGAGTGTGGCTCAGGAGAGCGACCATGCGTTCCACCAACTCGTCCTGCAAAGCGATCAGGTCTTCGCGCTCCTTTTGCGCGTCAAAAATGGAAAATGAAAACACCTCCGATTGGCCGACGTTGGGTCCCAGAATATTGTCGTTGTCCTGAATCTCGAAATAATATTGAACCTTGTCGGAAGGTTTCAGGTTCAAGGACGTCAGTTCCCAAGTGAAATTTTCCTGCAACAGGGTGGTCCTATCCTTCACGTTTTTAACGGGAATTTTATGGATCTTGCCGTTGACGTCCGCGATCAGGTCCACCCGTTTGATCCCAAAATCGTCGGACCCTTCAAACGACAACTCAATTTTGTGGTCCGCGTAATAGATGGGTTTGGGATTCAGAATGAACAATACGATTCGCGGCGTTTTGTCCTGGTCCATGACGATCGGATATTTTTCCGGAAGCAAAACCGTTTGCCGGTCTGGAGACTGGATTCGGAATTGATAGAAACCCGGCTGTTGGTTCAGGAACTGGCCTTCGAAAGTCTGAGGTCCCGTTTGGCGAGTGGAATATTCCGCGTCGCGGTTAAGAACCAGGGCCGCTTTGGAAAGGGGTGAGTTGGTTTTCACCTGCACCAGAACCTCGGTTCCCGGCAGGGCCAGGACGCGTCCGTCCGAGGGATGAACCGTTTTTTGCGGCAGGCCTGTGTAGGCCGGATAATTATAAGTCAGCGACAGGTCTTCTATCCGGTACGCGGGGAGCGGCGGCGGGGCGCTTTTCCCGGATAAATTTTCGGACTTTGCCTGTGCTGCCGGATTTTGGTTGGAGATGAAATTTTTGTAACCTCTGGATACAAAATCCGGCACGGCCAACACGGCGACCGTCAAGACAGCCAGCGAAACTAAAAACAGGTTGCGGTTTTTTTTAAGCTGATCGGCGTCCGCCGCCTGGAGGGATTGGATATCGCCGACTCTGGCTTCGGTTTGGATCGCCAGTTCCTTGATAAATCCCTCGGACGTCTTCTGGTTTTCCCTGGGACTGTTTAAAAGCCGGTTCAACTGGCAGGCGTTGACGAGGTAGTTCTTCAGCGTCGGGTGGTGGCGCTCAATCAGGAGCGCCGTCTGGTCGTCGCTCAATCGGGAAAACGCTCCGCAGATAAAATAACGATAGAGAATGTAGCCGACGGCGATTAACAAACCCGCCGCGTAGGGGGCCGCAAATTTTTTCGCGTCCAGAAAGAAATAGGAGTATGAGTTGGCGGCCAGGTAACCGAAAATCAGCAGGGCGGCGAGCGCTAAAATACCGTTCAGCGCCAACGCGGCGGAGCGCCGGTTCCGGGCAGTCTGAAGAATTTTATATATAGAATCGGGAAGCTTCATATGATTACACCATGGGTGTTCAGCCACGGTTTCATTGTATTACATTTAACCCTTCAATACACCGGGTACGTCGGCGGCGCGGGCGAATTTGATTTTCCGCTTCAGGCGGCGCGGTTGTGAGGCAGGCGCTCGTTTAATGGGCGCTTGGTTTTGCTTTGTATTTCGCCCGTTTGTGAAAGGTTAAGGTTTGCGCTTGAAATAAGATTGATCCTGTTCCCAGCCTATGGTCTCATAGGAATGTAAAAAGTTTCCTCCAAATTTTTGAGAGCCGAAATTATTGCGTGAGAATATTACTCGTTAAGCCCAACAACTTAAGCGATCATATTCAGCCTTCCCTGGGCCTGGCTTATCTGGCGCAGAAAGTGCGCAGGCGCCACGAAGTCCATATTATTGATTGCATCAAGGAAGGAATCCCTCCGGAAAAATTTGGCCAACAAATTGTCGAAGCGTATAAACCCGACCTGATCGGCATTCAGTGCTACACCTTTGACATACGCAACGTCCGCGCCATCCTCGCCTCCATCAAAAAAACCAACCCGAAGATCGTCACATTGGTGGGAGGGGCGCATATTTCCAGCGATCCCGAACAGGCGTTTAAAAATCTTGAAAGTAATTTGGATTTCGGGTTCGCCGGGGAAGCGGAAATCGGGTTCCCAATTTTTTGCGATCTTTTGGAGTCCGATTCGGAAGCCGATTTTGCCAGCGTCCCCGGTTTGATCTGGAAACGCGGGACGGAAACGGTATTCAATTCCCAGGAGATGGAGCAGGATCTGGATTCCTTGGGCGACCCCGCCTGGGATCTGATTCATCCCGAAAATTATCCCGAAGCCCAGCACGGCGCTTTTTTCAAGAAATTTCCCATCGCTCCCATTATAACGACCAGAGGTTGCCCGTACGCTTGCACGTTTTGCTCGGCGCCGAATTTATCGGGCAAAAAATTGCGCCATCATTCCAGGGAATATGTTCTAAGAAATATTCAACTGCTTTATCACGACTATGGAATCCGCGAATTCCACATTGTGGACGACAACTTCACTCAGGATATCGATTACGCCAAGGACATTGTCAGAGGGATCATCAGCCTGCAATTGGATATCAGCCTGGCCATGCCCAACGGCATTCGCATGGATTACCTGGACGACGAATTATTGCAGTTGTTGAAAGAAGCCGGACTTTACCTGGTGAGCGTCGCCATAGAATCAGGGAACGACAAGATTTTGAAGATCATGAAGAAAGGCACTACGGTAGCGAAAATCCGCCGGGACGTAGAGCGCATTCGGAAAAACGGATTGGATATCGCGGCGTTTTTCATACTAGGTTTTCCCGGCGAAACTCTGGACACGATGAACGAGACCATTCGCCTGTCCATGGACCTTCCCTTGATCCGGGCCAATTTTTTTACCTACCTGCCCCTGCCCGGCACGGAAAGTTATCGTTTATTGGAAGAAAGCGGGGAAATTAAAAAGGTCGATTGGGATAATTTTTATTTCATGAGCGCCGCCTACGTGCCCAAAGGAATCCAAAGAGAAGAATTGCTCAGCCTGAAACGCCGCGCGTTTCTTCAATTTCATTTGCGCCCCAACGTTTTAATCAAGAATCTTTTAGGTATTCGTAGCTTTCGGCATCTTAAATTTTTGTTGATGCGTTTTTACCACTGGATCCTCATGAAGGAAACCGTCTCTCCGGACCCGGTTTCGTTAGAGGAGAGCGTTTCCTCGCCCCAACCCAAACCCGAACCCGCCAGCGCCCGCGCGGCGCTTTAGGTTCAGCTTGCAATTTCCGCTTCCTTCTCCACCCGCACATCCACCGATTTGAACGACGGGGTTTTGGATTGTGCGTCGTGCTCCAGCGGAACCAAAACGTTGGCCTCCGGATAATACATCATGATATTTCCCGCCTTGATGGGGTAGGGCAGGAGAACTTGCGCGTCCAACTCGCCCGCGCTACTGCTCACTGTTACCAAATCGTTTTCCTTCAAATCCAATTTCTCAATGTCCTCGGGATTCATCAGGACGACGTTGCGGGCGCGCGTTCCCCGGTACTTGTCCTCCGTTTCGTAAACCACCGTGTTGAACTGGCCCTCGGAACGAACGGTCATTAGTTTGAACTGATTCGCCTCGCGCTTTTCGTCTTTGAAACAGAACGTCGGGCTGACTTTGAATTTTGCCTTGCCGTTGGCGGTGGGGAATTTGGGTTGATGCAGGATTCTTCCCTCGATATGGAATTCCTTGCGGGTGTTATCGAGGGCCTCCATTTTTTCATAACCGGGAATTATCGCGGCGATGGTTTTGCGGATATTGGCCGTATTTTTAAAATCTTGCCAGGGGAGCGCGACGTTCGGCGCCACGCGCTCCGCCGCTTCCACGATTACGCTCGACTCGCTACGCGGTCCCGAATGACGCGCCGGTCCGCCGTCGCTCATGCGCACATAACTGAACATGCTCTCCTGCGTGGTGGGTTCCGGCTCTTCGTCACGCGCTCTTACGGGCAGGATCAAACTGGTTTTCCCCCGCCCGAGAAAATGGCTCTGGTTGAGCGTGGTGTTCATGTACAAAGTAAAATCGATTTTCGAAAGCGCCTCTTTGGCAAAACGGGAATCCGGATTCGAACCGTATAAATTGCCGCCCAGGTTCCAGGCGAAATCAAATTTACCCTCCATAGCGTCCTGCATACAAGCCAGCGTGTCCAGGCCGGGAGTTTTTGGAAGCGCTATACCGTAAAGCGATTCCAGATTGTCAAACACCACTTTCTTTAATTGCGGCGTCGCTCCCATGGAACCCATGCCCTGAACGTTGCTGTGCCCGCGCAGGGGAAGCAAACCGGCATGCGGCCTTCCCGCCATGCCGCGCAGAAGGGCGAGGTTGACGATGGACTGCACGTTGGCCACCCCGTGGGCATGGTGGGTCGCCCCCATGGCCCAGGCGAACACCGCGTTTTTGGCGCCGGCATACTGATCGGCCACGTCCTGCAATAAGGCCCGGCTGAGGCCCGAAGCTTTTTCGATATCCTCCCATGACGAGTTCTCGACGTCCTGTTTGTAATCTGAAAAATTTTCCGTCGCCGATTCGATGAATGATCGGGCGATCGCTTCCGGATTGTTTGGGGCTATCTGAAAAAGCGCCTTGGCGACTCCCTTGCAAAAAGCGACGTCGCCGCCGATATGCGGCTGGATATAACTGCTGGCGATCTCGGAACCAAACAGCAGACTGCGCCAGTCGGAAGGCACGCTGAAATTTTCCAGCCCGCGTTCCCGCGCCGGGTTGACCACGATCACCCGTCCGCCTCGGCGGCGGATCTCCATCAAGGTGGTCATGAATCTCGGATGATTCGACGGCGGGTTGGCGCCGATCAAAAATACGAGATCGGTATGCTCCAAATCTTTCAGCTCAATGGTCGCCGTGCCCGTCCCCAAACTTTGCGTCAGCCCCACCCCGGAAGCCTGGTGACAGTAGTAGGAGCAGTTGTTGACATTGTTGGTTCCATAAACGCGGGCGAACAATTGCAGGAGGAATCCTGCTTCGTTGGAAGACCGTCCGCTGAAATAAAAAAAGGCGCGCTCCGGCGCGGTGGATTTCAATTTGTCGACCAGACGATCCATCGCCTCCGGCCAGCTTATCGGTCGATAATGCTCCGAACCGGGTTCGCAAATCAACGGATGGACGAGACGGCCGCAGTGTTCCAGTTCCCTGGGCGTCCAGGTGGAAAGTTCCGCGACGCCGTGACGCGCAAAAAATTCGTCGTCGATTCCCGCCTGCATGTCCGCCGACTGCGCCTGGAAGGATTTGTTGCAGACCGAGGGGAAGCGACCCGATTCGTTGCGCATGCCGCCCTTTTGACCGCCCATGCCCAGGGCGCAGGTTTTACACGCGTTTTTCGAAGCCAGAGCTTTTAACAATTGAAAGGGACCGGCGCGCCACGCGAGACGCAGGGAGTAAAAAATGGCGTTCCATCCTCCCGCAGATTTTGGCGGAGTGAGCGGCATGGCGTGAACCTTTCAAAAGGCGGTTTCTACGCTTTTATTTTAAAACAAAACAGGAGGGAAGCGGCGGCTTTTATTTTTTCAAAAACCGGTAGGCGGGAGTCATCGCCTAAATCAATGCAATAAGAAAAAAGGCGCGGCCTCCCATCGGGGAAACCGCGCCTCCAATCCTTCGCCCCGGACTTTCTACCACCGCCGGAACGCTCTTTTTAAATTTTAATCATCATCGTGCTTCTTGTGTTTCTTGTGCTTTTCATGTTTCTTTCCTTTCTTTTTCTTTTTGTCCTTATCGTCGTCCTCATCGTCATCGTCGTGCTCACCCTCATCATCAAGGTCGTCGACAACGAGAACAGTTCCAGATTGAGACGCGCTGTTTCCTTGCGCGTCCGTGGCCGTGACGTTGATATCGAAGGCGTGGTTCTCCAGACCGCGAACCCAGATGTTCCATTTGTCGCCTTCCTTCACGACGCGGAACTTGGCTCCATCTTCATCGTCGTCGTCATCGTCCTCATCGCCAACGATCCGGGGCGTCACGACAATGTCGATGGACGGCGAAGGATCGACGAGGTCGCTAAGCCCGGAGACCATTGCCACAAGCTCCAAGCGGTCGTCCTCTTCTTCGATCTGGGTCTTCATCATGGAAAGAACAAAGTCCGGCGGCGTCGTGTCCACGACCGTCAGGGTGACAGTACGCGTTGTGTCGCTGGCGCCTTCGATATGATCGATGGTAACCGTCCCGACATGCGTCCCCACGCCCAGCGTATTGGCGCCCGCGTTGACCGTTGCCGTGACCGTAGAGGTGGCATTGATTCCCAAAACTACCGTGCCGGTTACATTGAGGTCCAGCCAGGTTACGTCGCTGACAGCGGTGAAACTGCTCTGTCCGCCGCCGATGTTGGTTGCCGTATAGGAAACCGAACCCGGAGTGAAGGGACCGCCGAATTCGCCGGAAGTGGCGAGGTTCGTTAAGGGAGTGATATCCAGTTCCGGAGGCACGGTTTGTACCGTGACCGTGGACGATTTGGTCGCGTCCAGACCTTCGGCACCGTCGTCCACGGTCACCCGTAGCGTACAATCAATGTCTGTACCCTCGCGGTTCAAAGGAGCCGTCCAGACCGGATTTTGTGTCAAAGCGTTGTCGAAAGAGCCGTTGCCAATCACGCCGCCGCAGTCGGCGGTCCAGGAGTAATTGAGAGTATGAGCGGTATCGTTGTCCTCCGCCGTAACGCTCAGGTTGACGGATCCTGCGGAAGCCACGGGGTTGGGACTTGCATCCGGCCCGACTGTAATTTCCAGCGTATGCGAAGTAAACCGGTTCTTAATTGCAACACCCCAGCTTGGCGTTAAATTAAATGCCCCATCTCCCACAACCTTGGACACGTCGGTTCCATCAGGACGAACGGTCCAGATTTCACCGAATGTCCCGTCCTTTCTATAATTGAAAACGATGTGGGAACCATCAGGGGAAAAGTCAGGGGTATCCGTATATTGGAACTGACCTAAATTGGGGACAGCTTGAGGATTCGATCCATCCGCGTTGGCCACCCATAGGCTATCATCTCGGAAACCTGAAAAACGCGTCCAGGCCATTTTGCTTTCATCGTCTGAACATGTAGGGGTGTATTCTCCCGGACGATTTTGCATCGGAATAACCTTGCTACGAGTTCCATTTTGCAGGTCGACTTTGTAAATTTCCCAGTAGAAGTGAAGTCCCTTATTGGACATAAAATAAATTTGATCGCTTCCACACCAGGCAGGCCAATAATGCGCATCAATCGTATTGGGAACGGGAAACGTAACCTGTGTCAAATTACTTCCATCACGGTCCACTGTAAAAATTGCAAAAATGTTATCTGTTCCGATCCGGTCCACCCGTTTCATAAACGCAATTTTGTTGCTGTCGGGAGACCAGGCGGGTCTTGCCCCGCCTAATTCATCAAGAAGAGCCGAAGAAACCAAAATGGTTTCCGCCTCGGTAGACAAATCCAATACGCGAAAGGATGTTATACCGTTTTCAGCCAGAAAATAGGCCAAATACTTGCCATCTGGAGATAGGACTCCTGGCCCTTCATTTTCCGGTCCATTGGTAAGCTGTTCCAAACCCGTCCCATCAGGATTGACGATGTAGATGTCAAAGTCGCCATCCCGGTCGGAAGTAAAAAGAATTTTTTCTTCCGTCTCTGGAGGTACTGGGGTATCCAAACTCTGACCTGCAAAGGTTAAAGTAGGAACAAAAAGAGAGGTAAGAATAATTAAAACCAGAATTTTCCAACCAGAAACCTTGCCCATAACTTTCCCCTTTTAGAAATAGAATGGATCGTCCGTATGTTTTTGAATCGGTAAAGTAAAATGACTGCTCTGAATGAGTGATATGAAATAATTTCAGGATAGGCAATTTACCCCCCCCCCCGCAAATGTCAAGCGGAAAATATTGGAATAACCCGTTAAAAATAAAGGGTTTGAGGGGAATATTCTAATTGCCGAAAAAACAACGGATTTGGATTGGGATTTGATTGGAGGAGGTAAAGCCTTATGGCTATTTCCTCAAAAAGCGGTAGGCGAGGGTGAACCAGCCGATGATGAAGCAGAGTCCGCCCAGGGGGGTGACGGGTCCCATGAACCTGGGTCCGCCGAGGGCGAGCGTGTAAAGGCTTCCGGAAAACAGCAGAATTCCGGCGATAAAAAACTTGCCGGGAGTTTTTAACTTTTCGCCTTCGTCCAGCGGGGGATTGGCCGTCGTTCCCAAAACGCCAATGAGGACGAGGGCGAGGCTGTGGATGAACTGGTAATGCACGCCGGTTTGGAAGGTGGCGAGGTCTTTGGCGCTCAACACGGCTTTCAGCGAGTGCGCTCCAAACGCCCCCAGAACGACGCCGATTCCTGCGAATAAGGCGCCCAGTCCTATGTACAGTTTCATGCCTCAGCCCACCAGGTTGTTGCGCCGCGCGCGATAATTGATTCCCAACTCGTCTTTGGAAACCGCTTCGCATTTGGACTCGTCCACGCCGTTTTGCTGGGTGACGATGGTGGCTTGCACCGTGGGAATGTATTCTTTTGCGAGGCGAATGAATTCCTTGATCTCTTCGTAAATCGTGCCGCGAAATTTCGGCCAGGGTTTGCATATCTCGTCGTATTTTTCCGACGTGTCGGCGTTCAGGCTGATGGAGACCTCGTCGATCAAACCCTGAAGCTCCGGCAGGATGTTGCGTTGGTGGATGACGTTGCCGTGGCCGTTGGTGTTCAGGCGAACGCGCCCGCCCGCCTGCTTGATTCGTTTCGCGACTTCCTTGATAGCGTCCAGTCGCAGAGTGGGTTCCCCAAAGCCGCAGAAAACGATTTCCTTATATTTTGAAACGTCGTCGATGGCGGCCCACAATTCGTCGGGAGTCGGCTCGCGTTTCAACGCCAGGTTGTAACCCTGGACGACGGGACGGCTGATGCGCGTGCAGAACACGCAATCGTTGGTGCATCTTTGCGTGAGGTTGAGGTAGAGCGAGTCGCGGATTTGATAGGCGACGGTTCCCGGTTGTGCGGCCTCGCCGACGCCGAACAGTTCAAAAAAGTTCAGGGCCATGGCGCGCTCGACGTCCTCGATTTTCAGGCCGCGAATGTCGGCGAGCATTTGCGCCGTGTGATTGACGTAAGCCGGTTCGTTGCGTTTGCCGCGTTTGGGCATGGGAGCCAGGTAGGGGCAATCCGTTTCCGCAAACAGTTTATCCGCCGGGATGGTCTTGGCGACCTCGCGCAGGGCGTCGGATTTTTTAAACGTGACGGGTCCGGCGAAGGAAATATAAAACCCCATCTCCAGCGCCTTGTCCGCCAGCGCCTGATCGCCGGAAAAGCAGTGGAAGATTCCCGACCCGCCGTCGCTGTTGGGGTAGTAGTCGGACAGGATGGAGACGATATCATCGGCGGCGTCCCGGCTGTGGATGATCAACGGCTTTTTCAATTCCCGCGCCAGCTCCACCTGTTTGCGGAAGTGTTTGCGTTGCTGATCCTGCGGCGAATAGTTTTTGAAATAGTCGAGTCCGGTTTCGCCGACGGCGATAACTTTGGGGTGCGCGTGCAGCGCCCGAAGCTCGTCGTAAACTGCGTCGTCCAGATCGCCCGTGTCGTGCGGGTGGACGCCTGCGGTGGCGTAAATGAACGGATAGCGCTCGGAAAGCTCTATGGCGCGCCGACTACTCTCCAGGTCGCATCCCACGTCGAGAATGTAGCTCACGCCGCTTTCGCGCGCGCGTTGCACCACGTCGTCGCGGTCTTCGTCGAAGGCTTCCATGTCGATGTGGGCGTGGGTGTCGATGATCATTTAACGCGCACTCCGGGATTCAATTCATGATCGAATCCGGCCAGAATAATTTTATCGCCCTCGCTCCCGGCGAGGATCATGCCTTGGGATTCGACGCCCATCAGCTTGGCCGGTTTCAGGTTGGCGACCAGGATGACGGTTCGGCCCACCAACTGTTCCGGCTCGTACCCGGCGGCGATTCCGGCGACGACCTGCCGCGTTTCGCAACCGATATCCACTTTCAGTTTGATGAGTTTTTTGGATTTTTTGATTTTTTCCGCTTCGAGAATTTTCCCGGTCCGGAGATCGACCTTGGTGAAATCGTCGAACTCAATTTGCTCCGCAACCGGTTCGGTTTTATTTTCGTCCTCGGCCTGGGCCGGGGCGGACGGCGCATTGGCTTGCTCCATGATTTTTTTCTCCTCCTCTTCTTCGATGCGTGGGAACAGTTGGGGACCGGGACGGGTTTGCAGGCCTGCGGGCAGGAAACCCCATTCGCGGATCGACCGCAAACCCTGTTCTTCTATTGTGAAATCCGCGCCGAGTTGTTGATTGATTTTCTCCGCCGACTCCGGCATGAAGGGATAAATTAAAACCGCGATCACCCGAAGCGCCTCGCAGGAATTGTACAAGACGCGAGTCAGGCGGGTTTGGCCTTCCTCCGACTTGGCGAGATTCCAGGGGCCCATATTATTGATGTATTGATTGCACTGGTCCACCAGTTCCCAGATTTTTGCGAGTATTTTGTTGTAAGCCAGTTGGTCGTACAACGCGGCGACGGCTTGGACCGTCTCCGAAGCCTTGTCGGCCAGGGCTTGATCCTCGGGAGCGGAAGCGGAGGGTTCCAGGATTTTTCCCTCCTGATATTTTTCCACCATGTTGAGCGTTCGGTTCAGCAGGTTGCCCAGGTTGTTGGCCAGGTCGCTGTTGTTCCTGCCGATGAGGGCCTTGTGCGAAAAATCGCCGTCGAGTCCAAACGGCACCTCGCGCAGGAGGAAATAGCGGATCACGTCCACGCCAAACTGGTCGGCGAGCAAATTGGGTTCCACGACGTTGAACAGGGACTTGGACATTTTTTGCCCGTTCACCGTCCACCAGCCGTGGGCGAAAATGTTTTTCGGCGGCGGCAGGTCCATCGCCTTGAGCATGCAGGACCAATACACCGCATGCGTGGTGAGGATGTCCTTGCCGACGAGGTGGTGATCGCAGGGCCAGAAACCGCAATCCCGGACTTGTCCCGGTTGGCCGTGAACCGAGATGTAATTGATCAGAGCGTCGAACCAGACGTAGGCGACGTAATCGTCGTCGAAGGGAAGGGAAACGCCCCAGGGCAAACGCTCTTTGGGACGGGAGATGCACAGGTCGCCCAGCGGTTTATCCAGAAAGCCCAACACTTCGTTTCTGCGCGAGACGGGTTGGATGAAGCTTTCGTTTTCCCGCACGTGCCGGGCCAGCCATTCTCCGTACTGTCCCATTTTAAAAAAGTAATTGTACTCCTTGATTTTTTCGACCGGCCTGCCGCACTCCGGGCAGTTCCCATTGACGACGTCTTTTTCGGTCCAGAACCTCTCGTCCGGCGTACAGTACCAGCCTTCGTAGCTGTCTTTATAGATTTCTTTCTTGTCGAACAGGCTCTGTAAAATTTCTTGAACCACCTGGGTGTGGCGCGCCTCCGTGGTGCGGATGAAGTCGCTGTTGGAAATATTCAACCGGACCCAGAGGTCCTTGAAGCGCTGGTGCAGTTTGTCGACGTGGGTTTGCGGGTCGACTCCGTTTTGTTGCGCGGCCTGATGGACTTTTTGGCCGTGCTCGTCCGTGCCTGTCAGGAAAAAGACTTCGTAGCCGTCCAATCGCTTGTAGCGAGACACGACGTCCGCCGCGATGGTGGTGTAAGCGTGGCCGATATGCGGCACGTCGTTGACGTAATAGATCGGCGTGGTGACGTAAAATTTTTTCTTGGGTTCGTTCATTTCAGGGAAATTGACGTGTGGATTAAAAAGCGGACGGGGTCACGCGCGGTCTTTTTTAAGCTCGTCGATATGATAGGTCATGAAACTTTCGTCGTCGAGCAGAACGGTGACCATTTGGCGGAGTATATCATTTTTTATGACTCGGCCCGGTCCTTCGGGAGTTTCGACCCGGCTGTTGTACTTGGGCAAACCCTTCACCAGTTTTTTGTAATTATCGTGTTCGTATTGCAGGCAACACATCAATCTTCCGCACACGCCGGAAATTTTACTGGGATTCAAGGCCAGGCCCTGATCCTTGGCCATGCGCACCGTGACTGGAACGAAATCTTTCAGAAAAGTGGAGCAGCAAAGCGATTCCCCGCACATGCCTTGTCCGGTAATGGCCCGGGCTTCGTCGCGCACTCCCACCTGCTTCATTTCGATTTTTGATTTCAGGAAATGCGCCAGGTCTTTCACCAGTTCCCGAAAATCGACGCGCCCCTCGGCGGTGAAAAAGAAAATCATTTTTCTTGTTTCGGGGAGATGGACCACGCGGCTCAGGTTCATTTTTAGTTTCAGTTTGTCGATTTTATCCAGACAAAACTGGCGCGCTCTCTTTTCAAACAATTCCTTGTTGGTTTGTTTTTCCCTGTCCTCTTCGGTGGCCAGGCGCAGGATTCGGGGAAGCGGTTTGTTTAAATCCTTGCGGAAATTAACGATTTTGTTGGAGGCGGCAACGCCCCATTTTTCGCCTTGCGGGGTTTCCACGACGACTTCGGAACCCACTCTCAGAGCCAGGGCTTCGGGATCGAATGGTTCGGTTTTATTCAGTCCGGCAATGCGCACTCCCACATAAAATTTGGAGGGTTCCCGGCGCTCGCGGTCAGGATTCGATTTTTGTTGTTCGCAGGTTTTCAATGGATTGTTCCGATCAATGGGTCGAGCAAAAATTTAACAGCATATTTTCCAGCGCCAATTGAACGTTGGCGTTGCCCGATAGGGCAAGCTGGGTTTGCTGGACGTTTTCAAACATGTTTAGAATGCCAGACAGTTTTTTCTTCGCCGCCACCGATTGGAGACGCGCGTTCAAATCCCTATTTTTAATCAAGCCGGAATCGTCGCAGGATTTTACATAAGCCAGGTCCCTCAACAGAACGGTCAATTGATCCAGCAGGGTGGGGAGCCGGGACGCGTTCTTGGACCAGATTCGGGTCCATTCAAACAAAACGTCCACTCTTTTAAAGGAGACCGTTTCGATCATATGGAGCAATCCTTCCCGACATTGTGCGACTTCCAGCAAGTCGGGGTCCAGAGCGCGGTTGACCTGTCCCTGGGAAAGCGCCGCCCGAGGGGTCCGTTCTTCCGCCGACACGTCTTCCCGCCCCGAAAGAATATTTTTTATCGCTTCGTTGGACAGGGGATGGAATTTGACTCCCTGGCAACGGGAGACGATGGTGGGCAACAGTTTGAATGGATTGGCGGCGGTCAGAATTATCACGGTCTGTCCGGGCGGGTCTTCCAGGGTTTTTAAAAAAGAGTTCGCCGCTTGCAGGTTCATGAGTTCCGCGTCGTTCACCACGGCGACTTTAAACGCCCCTTCGTAGGGGAGGAACCCCAGTTTTTTTTGCAGGCCGCGAACGTCGTCGATGCGGATAGCGCCCTCCCTGACGGTCGGACTGCTTTTGGACGGCTCGAGCAGGGACACGTCGGGGTGCGTTCCTTGCTGGATTTTTTGACAAGATATGCAAGCTCCGCAGGAACCCCCAAGGCCGGGTTCCCCGCAATTCAGGGATTTGGCAAGTTCCAGCGCCAATAGCTTTTTACCAACGCTCTCCGGACCGTAAAACAGGTAGGAGTTGGCGACCGTCTGGTTTTTCAGCGCCTGGCTTAAAATTTGTTTGGGCAGGTCCTGACCCAGAATATCTTTGAATGCCATGAAATATGTCGAACCGTTCCAGAATTAAGAGGACGGTTTGAAAATTGTTTGTTTTAATGATTATAGTTAAATAGTTAAATCTAATCGAAGCACATTCAATCTTAATACACAGGCCTTGAAAAAGGTACATTATTTTGGTTTTCAGGCCGACGCTTTAGGCGTTTGGCGGCGGATCTTTCGCGCCAAAAAGTATTTTTTGCAAATTGGGGCGGATTTTGTTATAAATCCCTCACAATTTATTTGATGATTTAACCTCATTCTTTTGAATAGGTTTATGGCAGTCAAAGAGAAAACTAAAAGAAACGTTCAAAGAAAACGCAAGCCTAAAATTCTGGCCGTTATTAACGACGCCTGCACGGGTTGCGGCGGTGCGCCCATATGCATTACCGAATGTCCGGTGGACAGTTGCATGTACGAGGTTCAAAACCCGGACGCGAAAATTTTCAATCGGGTCGAGGTGGACCATTTGCTCTGCATCGGGTGCAAGAAATGCATTTCCTCTGGACCCATGGACACCTATCTGGAAGGTTGTCCCTGGGACGCCATTGATATGGTTCCGCTGGAAGAATTCGAGAAGACTTATGGGGAACTGCCTTATTAACGGTTCCGGTTTCGGGAATTCTTTAGGTTAATGTAGCGTATTTCAGGCTCTTTGACGGCTCGCTCGGGCGCCGGGTTTATCGTATGGGGCCGGGCGTCTTTTGCTGCAATCCCTCCGCGGTTTTGTTTCAATATAATTTTTATTGAAATTGTTTGAAATAGGGAGCGGTTTTTACCCCGTGGGGTAAAAGCGTAGGGATTCATGAGTCGGGACAACGAATTTCGCCAAGGGATTGGCTTAGCGACTCGGCTGGGCACGGAACTTGTGGCGGCCACCCTGATAGGAACGGGCATGGGGTACGCTCTGGATTGGTTATTTGGAACCAGGCCCTGGTTTTTGGCTCTGGGCGTTATCTTTGGCGGGGCCGCGGGATGCTTGGGCGTGTATCGCACCGCAATGCAAACTATTAACGAAAACGACGAAACGGATTCAGATCCATAATGGCAGATAAAGAAAGTCCACTACATCATTTCGAGCTTCACCCTATTATAGATATTCATCTGGGCGGATTGGACCTGTCGATCAACAAGGCAATTATTGCCATGTGGATTGGCATGGCCGTGGTTTACGGTTTGTTCATGGTCGTCGGCAAAAATGGCGCGTCCATGATTCCGGGCAAACTGCAAAGCATGCTGGAAATGTCCCTCGAATTTATAAAGGGCATGGTGAAGGAGTTTATCGGCGACGAGGGAATGAAGTATTTCAACTTCGTGGGCACGCTGTTTTTCTTCATTCTTTGTTGCAATCTGATCGGGTTGATCCCCGGCTCGTATACCATCACCAGCCAACTGGTAGTCACCGGGACGTTTGCGGTGATTATTTTTGTGATGACCCTGATCATTGGCATAAGCAAGCATGGCGGACATTTTTTTTCCATACTGGTGCCGCCCGGCGTGCCGAAAATCATGATTCCCGTCATGGTTCCTATTGAGATCATCAGTATGCTGGCTCGGCCCATCTCGTTGTCCGTCCGGCTGTTTGCCAATATGACGGCAGGGCATACGGTGTTGGCCGTGCTGTTCGGGCTGGGCCTTTCGGCCCCGATGTGGATCGGCTGGCTCCCCTTGGGATTCACCGTGATCATTAACGGATTGGAAATCGCAATCGCTGTCATCCAGGCTTATATATTCACCACGCTGACCTGCGTTTACATTGGCGACGTTATCAAATTACATTAAGTTTTACTTGAATAAACTTTATTTACAGGAGAAAAGGTAATGGATGCAACATCGGCAGCTTATATAGGAATGGGATTGTGCGCGGCCGGATTTTTTGGAGCCGCCATTGGTATCGCCTACATTTTCGCCAAGACCATCGAAACCGTAGGCCGACAGCCCAACGCCGAAGCTCGCGTGGCCAAATATTGCTGGATCGGGTTTGCGCTGGTAGAAGCTATCGCGCTTTACGCCCTGGTCATCGCCTTTATCATCATGCCCTGAAGGCCTTCGAGCCTGGGACGGGGAACGCGCGTTGCGCGGGGTTTTCCCCGATCAGTGAACCTTTTTACGGATTCCAATGAACGATGCCACAATTTGAGCAAGTTTCAGTCTTCAGTTCCCTGATTTTCTGGTCGGTGATTTCATTTGTCGCCTTGCTGTTTCTTTTAAAGAAATTCGCCTTTCCGCCCATTCTGGAAATCCTGGAGGTCCGCGAAAAGAAAATTCGCGACGATATCGAAGGCGCCGCAAACATCAAACAGGAAGCCGAGAAGTTAAAGGTTGAATTTGATCTGCAATTGAAAACCGCCCATGAAAAGGCGAACGATATTGTTCAGTTGGCTCACGACGCCTCAAAAAAAGAGACGGAAAAAGCCTTGCAGGATACCCAGGGTAAGGTGCGCCAGATGATTAAAGAGGCCGAGCATGAAATCCAGGTCTCCCGCAACAAATTGTTGAGCGAGATTCGCGGATACACCGCCGCTCTCACCATCGCCTCGACCGAGAGAATTTTAAAAAAGACGCTAGACGAAAAGGAACATACACGCATCGTGGACGAGACCATAGAGGAAGTGATTCGGGAGTTGGAGAAAAAGGCCTGATCGCGTCGACCGTTGTTTTAGCGGATTAAGAATTCGCCCGTCCTGACGGGCTTTTTGGAAACCAAATTTCGTATGTTGGAAAATATAGTTGGAAAGCGTTACGCCGAAGCCCTCGCAAATTCCATAAGCGACGACGCCGGGCTGTCGAAAGCGTTGGAGGGACTGGGTTCGTTTTGCGAAACTTTTCGAACGGAACCCAAATTGAAAAACTTTTTCGCCCATCCTTCCATCCCGCAAAAAAACAAGGCAGGCATGGTCGAGGAATTATGCGACCGCTTTCAGGTAGAGAAAGTCGTCCGCAACCTCGTTCAGTTGCTGGCCGAGCGAAAAAAAATACTTTTTCTGGAACCTATCAGAAAATACTTCGAGAAAGTCGTGGACGCGCGATTGGGTCGCGCGCGCGTGAGCGTTGCTTCCGCCCGCGAATTAAACTCCGAGCAAGACGCGAAGTTGCGCGAGTCTCTGGGGCGAATTTTTAAAAAGGATATTTTACTGGAAACCCATGTAGACGAATCCCTGATTGGCGGGATGGTTCTCCAGATTGAAGGCCTGGTTTTGGATGGGTCGATCAAAAACCGTCTGGCCTTGCTAAAACAGGCTATCGAAAAAGAGGAGGTTGTTTAAGTGAACTTGCGCGCCGATGAAATCAGCACCCTGATTCAAAAACAAATTCAGGGCTTCGACGAAAGCGTGGAACTCAAGGAAACCGGTCGGGTTATTTCCGTGGGAGACGGCATCGCCCGTATTTACGGCCTGGAAAACGCCATGGCCGGAGAGCTGTTGGAGTTTCCGGGCGACGTCATGGGAATGGTGTTGAACCTGGAGGAAGACAATATCGGCTCCGTTTTGTTTGGTTTCGACAGCAATATCAAGGAGGGCGACGAGGTCAAGCGGACCAATCGCGTTATGGAAGTTCCCATTGGACCGGAACTGGTGGGACGCGTGGTCAACGGTCTCGGCGAACCTATCGATGGCAAGGGTCCTATCAACGCGAAAAAATTCGGTCCCATTGAGCGCATAGCGCCCGGCGTTATCGACCGCAAATCCGTTCACGAACCTTTGCAAACCGGCATCAAGGCGATCGACGGGATGATCCCCATCGGACGCGGCCAACGGGAATTGATCATCGGCGACCGGCAAACGGGCAAAACCGCCGTCGCTATCGACGCTATCCTCAATCAAAAATCCGAAAACGTTATTTGTATTTACGTCGCCATTGGGCAAAAACGCTCCACCGTCGCCCGCGTTGTTAAAACGTTGGAGCAAAACGACGCGATGAAATACACCATTGTGGTGGCCGCCACCGCGAGCGACCCGGCTCCCATGCAGTATATCGCCCCGTACACCGGTTGCGCCATGGGCGAGTATTTCCGGGACAATGGACAACACGGTCTCATTGTTTACGACGACCTGTCCAAACAAGCCGCGGCCTACCGGCAACTGTCGTTGCTTCTGCGCCGTCCTCCGGGACGCGAGGCGTATCCCGGCGACGTTTTTTACCTGCATTCCCGCTTGCTGGAACGCGCAGCCAAAGTGAGCGACGAACTCGGCGCCGGTTCCCTCACGGCCTTGCCGATCATCGAGACCCAGGCCGGAGACGTTTCCGCTTATATTCCGACCAACGTCATCTCCATCACCGACGGACAGATTTTTCTCGAAACCGACCTGTTTTATTCCGGCGTGCGCCCGGCGATCAACGTCGGCCTGTCCGTTTCCAGGGTCGGCGGCGCCGCTCAGACCAAGGCGATGAAACAGGTCGCCGGACAGCTTCGTCTGGACCTGGCCCAGTTCCGGGAACTGGCGGCTTTTGCCCAGTTTGGCTCCGATCTCGACCCCACAACTCAAGCGCAATTGTTGCGCGGCGAACGACTGGTGGAAATATTGAAACAGGGACAGTACAAACCGTTGACGTTTGTCGAGCAGGTCATTCAGATTTTTTGCGGCGTACGCGGCTTGGTGGACGATATTGCCGTTGCGGACGTCCAGCGTTTCATCACGGGGATTTTGAATTACGTTCAGGAAAAGCATAAAGACATTATGGATAAAATTGAATCCGCAAAAAAACTGGACGACGAGACCGAAAGCCAACTCAAGGACGCCGTCAATAAATACAAGGAAATTTTCTAAAGTAGAATGGCCAATTTACGAGACATAAAAAGAAGAATACGAAGCGTCAAGAACACCCAGCAAATCACCAAAGCGATGAAGCTGGTGGCGGCGTCCAAGCTTCGCAAGGCCCAGGAGGCCATCCTCAGCCAGCGTCCCTACGCCGTCAAGTTGATGGACGTGCTTCATCATCTCGCCGCCCGATGCAACAAAGACCTGCATCCGCTGTTGAACCAGCACGAGGAGAAGAACGTTCTCTTCATCGTCATCACCTCCGACAAGGGATTGTGCGGCGGGTTCAACGGCAACGTGCTCAAAAGGCTGATGGCCGCCGTTAAGGAGAATGAAGGCAAGGAAATTTCCATCGTCGTTCTGGGCAAAAAGGGAAGGGACGTCGCGCTCTTGAGAGGCTTGAAGATCGAGCGCGAGTACCTGAACTGGGGCAAGGATTTTGAGTATTTGAAAGCCGCCGAAATGGCCAAACTCATGTCCGAAATGTTCGTCGAAGGTAAGGTGGATAAAGTCAGCCTGATTTATAACGAATTCAAATCCGTTATTCAGCAAAACGCGATTCTCGAGCAATTACTGCCCATTGTTCCGGAAAAACTGGAAACCGATCCCGAAGGTAAAATGCAGGACGTCGATTATATCTACGAGCCGGACGAAGCGTCCATTCTGGAAACGCTTTTGCGCCGTTACATGGCCGTGGAAATTTACCGGGCCTGTCTGGAATCCTCAGCCAGCGAGCACGGCTCCCGCATGACGGCCATGGACAACGCCACCCGGAACGCCGGGGAAATGATCGGCGATCTCACCCTGTTTTATAACCGGGCGCGGCAGGCTTATATTACGAAAGAATTGATTGAAGTGGTGAACGGGGCCGAAGCCCTCAAAGGATAACTGCAACCAGCCAGGAGTTGAAGTATGAATAAGGGAAGCATCTCCCAGATAATCGGCCCGGTAATCGACGTCAGTTTCAAAGGCGACCAGGTCCCGGCGTTGTACAACGCCCTTCGCATCAAACGCAAGGACGTTAAAGAGGGAGAAAACGAATACGTAATCACCGAGGTTGCGCAACATCTGGGAGACGGCGCGGTTCGCAGCGTCGCCATGCATCCCACCGACGGATTGGTGAGGGGCATGGAAGTGGAAGATACCGAGGCTCCCATCACGGTTCCCGTTGGCGAAGAAGTTTTGGGACGCATCCTCAACGTCGTCGGCGACCCGGTCGACCAAAAACCCCCCGTGGAATCGGAGGCCTCCTGGAGCATTCACCGCGACGCGCCCGCTTTGGAGGATCAGGACACCGGCGTGGACATGCTGGAAACGGGAATCAAGGTCATCGACCTGTTGGAGCCTTATTTGAAAGGCGGCAAAACCGGCCTGTTTGGCGGCGCCGGCGTGGGCAAAACCGTGCTCATCATGGAATTGATCCGCAATATCGGCACTGAGCACGAAGGCTTCTCCGTCTTCGCCGGCGTGGGCGAGCGTACCCGCGAAGGCAACGATCTTTACCACGAAATGAAGGACTCCAACGTATTGGACAAGGTCGCGCTCGTCTACGGCCAGATGACGGAACCTCCCGGCGCTAGAATGCGCGTGGGGCTTACCGGACTGACCGTGGCCGAATATTTCCGCGACGTCGGCGGCAAGGACGTGCTCCTCTTCATCGACAACATCTTCCGGTTCTCGCAGGCCGGTTCCGAAGTGTCCGCCCTGTTGGGCCGCATTCCCTCCGCCGTAGGCTACCAGCCCACTCTGGCGACGGAAATGGGCAACCTCCAGGAACGCATCACCTCGACCAAAAAAGGTTCCATCACATCCGTCCAGGCCATTTACGTGCCTGCCGACGATTTGACGGACCCGGCCCCGGCGACCACTTTTGCGCATCTCGACGCCACCACGGTGCTCAACCGCCGGATCTCCGAGCTGGGAATTTATCCCGCCGTGGATCCGCTCGACTCCACCTCCCGCATCCTCGATCCGGAGGTTTTGGGAGAGGACCATTACAATGTGGCCCGCGGCGTTCAGCAGGTCCTGCAACGCTACAAGGATTTGCAGGACATCATCGCTATTCTGGGAATGGACGAATTGTCCGAGGACGATAAACTGGCCGTGTCCCGCGCCAGAAAAATCCAGCGGTTCCTATCTCAACCCTTCTTCGTCGCCGAAGTGTTCACCGGCTCTCCCGGCAAATACGTCAAGGTCAAGGACACGGTGGAAGGATTTAAAGAAGTTCTCGAAGGGCGGATGGACGACGTTCCCGAACAGGCTTTTTACATGGTGGGCGGAATCGACGAGGTTTTTGCCAAAGCCAAAGAACTCAAGAGTAAATAATCATGGCCGAAAAAAAGATTCAGCTGTCGATAGTCACGCCCATGAAAAACGTGGTCGCCGAGGAAGTCGATCAGGTCAACGTTCCCGGAGAGGATGGGGATTTGGGCGTTTTGGCGGACCACGCGCCTTTAATCACCACGCTTCGCTCGGGACCCTTGTCTTACGAAAAAGGCGACGAGGTCGTTCAAATGGTGGTGAGCGGCGGCTATATGGAAGTCACTGAAAACCGCGTGACCGTGCTCGCCGAAACCGCCGAGTTTCTGGATGAGATCGACCGGACCCGCGCCGAGGCCGCCAAGGCAGAAGCGGAAGCCAAACTGGCCCAGGCCGACCTTTCGGAAGACGAGTTCCAGGAGACCCAATTGAAACTCTTCCGCGCCATCGCCCGCCTGGAAACCCCTCCCAAGAATTAACCCGCCGGCGAAGGCGCCGGAGCCAGTTAAAAACCTGTAACCACCGATAAACACAGATAAACGCGGATAAGGTTTAAATAATTCCTCTCCCCTGGCGGGAGAGGGCTGGGTGAGGGGCTTCGACAAGTTTCAACAAAGCAAAAACCAATCAATTGAATTTTTTAGTGGAAGAATCACCCCAGCCCTCCCTTCGACAGGTTCAGGACAGGCTTTTGCAAGAGGGGGTAAAAACCCTGCCCCCGGGCGTTGCCCGGCGGCTAGCAGTTCAAATAACCTTTCAAATACTGGCCGGTGTAGGACGCCTTGACCTGGGCCACTTCCTCCGGCGTTCCCGCCGCCAGAACCTCGCCGCCCTTGTCTCCCCCTTCGGGTCCCATGTCGATGATGTAGTCCGCCGTTTTGATCACGTCAAGATTGTGCTCGATGACCAGCGCCGAGTTTCCCGCGTCGACCAGTCTGGCAAGCACTTTGAGCAAATGCTCAATGTCGGCAAAATGCAGGCCCGTGGTCGGCTCATCCAGTATATATAAGGTCTGGCCCGTGCCGCGTTTGCTCAACTCCTTGGCAAGCTTGACCCTCTGCGCCTCGCCTCCGGAAAGCGTGGTGGCCGGTTGACCCAGGTGGATATAGTTCAGTCCAACCTCGTTGATGGTCTTCAGCTTGGACTGGATGGACGGAATATTTTGAAAGAATTCCTCTGCCTGTTCCGCCGTCATTTTCAAAACGTCGTCGACGGTTTTCCCCTTGTAATGAATGTCCAGCGTCTCGCGGTTGAACCGCCGCCCCTGGCACACCTCGCAAGTGACGTAAACGTCCGGCAGAAAATGCATCTCCACCTTGATGATCCCGTCCCCCTGGCACGCCTCGCATCGGCCGCCCTTGACGTTGAAACTGAAGCGCCCGGCCTTGTAGCCGCGCATCCTGGCCTCCGGCGTTTGGGCGAACAGGTCGCGGATCAGGGTGAACAGTCCCGTGTAGGTTGCGGGATTGGAGCGCGGGGTGCGGCCAATCGGCGACTGGTCGATATCGATCACCTTGTCGAGGTAATTGATTCCCTGAATTTTTTTGAAGCGTCCCGGTTTGTCCGTGGCTCTCCAGAAGTGTCGGGCCAGGGATTTGTATAAAATATCGATGGTCAACGTGCTCTTCCCCGATCCGGAAACTCCGGTGACGCAAGTCAGGGTTCCCAAGGGAAATTTTACGTCGATGTTTTTTAAATTGTTTTGTTGCGCGCCCTGAACTTCAAGCCATTGACCGGTCCCTTTCCGGCGCTTTGCAGGCAGGGGGATTTTGCGCTTCCCGGACAGGTATTGTCCGGTGAGGGAATTTTTGTCTTTGAGGAGTTTTTTGGGCGTTCCTGAAAATACAACCTCGCCCCCGTGCCGTCCCGCACCGGGACCCATGTCGACCACATAATCGGCCTCGAGAATGGTTTTTTCGTCGTGCTCCACGACGATTACCGTGTTGCCCAGGTCCCGAAGCCGGATGAGCGCGGCGAGCAGGCGATTGTTGTCGCGCTGATGAAGCCCGATGCTGGGCTCGTCCAGAACGTAGAGCACGCCGGTCAGTTGGGAGCCGATTTGCGTGGCCAGGCGGATGCGCTGGCTTTCCCCGCCGGAGAGCGTGGAGGAAGTTCGGTTCAGAGTCAGGTATTCCAGTCCCACGTCCACCAGAAATTTCAGACGCTCGCGGATTTCCTTGACGATCCGCCGGGCGATGTGAAACTCCTGTTCGCTAAACTCCAGGCTGGAAAAATACTCGGCGTTTTGAAGGATGGAAAGGGCGGTCAACTCGACGATATTTTTATCCCCGATTTTTACGGAGACCGCTTCCTTGCGCAACCGCGCTCCCTTGCAGACGGAGCAGGGTAGGGAGCGCATGTATTTTGAAATTTCCTCCCGCGCCGAGGCGGAATCGGTTTCGCGGTAACGCCGTTCCAGGTCGGGGATGATTCCGTCGAAGGTTCCGTTGTAATGATGCCTGCGGTTTCCCTTTTCGTAAAAGTAGCGGACCGGTTGGTCCCCTGCGCCGAACAAAATTATGGTTTGAATTTTTTTCGGTAGTTTTTCAAACGGCGCTCCCAGGCTGAATTTGAATTGCTCCTCCAAAGCCTCCAGCATCTGGTGGAAATACACAGAGGTCTTTTTCTCCCACGGCTTTAAGGCCCCAGCGCGTATGGAGAGGCTTTTGTCCGGGATCACCAGTTCCGGATCGATTTCCATTTTGTTTCCCAGGCCGTCGCATTTCGGGCAGGCTCCGGCGGGATTGTTGAAGGAGAACAGGCGCGGCTCCAGTTCCGGGTAGCTGATCCCGCAATAACTGCAGGCAAAATGCTCGCTGAATAAAAGGTCTTCCGCTGAATCCGGCTTGCCGTCGAGGATGGAAATGATCGCGGAACCTTCGCCGTGGATCAGGGCGGTTTCAACGGAATCGGCCAGGCGCTTGTCCAGGTTTTCTTTCATGATCAGGCGATCGACGACGATCTCAATGCTGTGCTTGAACTTTTTGTCCAGCGTGATCTCTTCGTCGAGCGAGCGCGTTTCCCCGTCGACGCGGGCGCGGACAAAGCCTTTTTTGCGCGCCTCATGAAGCTCCTTTTTGAATTCCCCTTTACGGTCGCGCGCCAGCGGGGCCAATACCATCAGCTTGGTCCCCTTGGGAATGGCCAATACCCGGTCCACGATTTGCTGAACGGTTTGCGAGGATATTTCGCGTTTGCATTTATAGCAAAACACCCTGCCGACGCGGGCGTAGAGCAGGCGGAGGTAGTCGTAAACTTCCGTGACCGTGCCGACGGTGGAGCGTGGGTTTTTGCTGGCGGCTTTTTGTTCGATGGAAATCGCCGGCGACAGACCCTCGATGTAATCGACGTCCGGTTTTTCCATCAGCTCCAGGAACTGCCTGGCGTAGGCGGACAGCGACTCGACATAGCGCCTCTGGCCCTCGGCGTAAATGGTGTCGAACGCCAGGGACGATTTCCCCGATCCGCTCAGACCGGTGACGACGATCAGGCTGTTGCGCGGAAGCTGGAGGTTGACGTTTTGGAGGTTGTGCTCCCGCGCGCCTTTAATGGTTAAATATTCGACGGCCATGCTGGTTTTAGATAAAGGAGTTTTTAGGGGATGAGTTCACTGGAACAGTCGACCGTATTTTTTATCGACCGCATTTTTTATTTCCTCCGACATTTCAATTTCGTCGGGCCATTCTTGTTTGTAGCCTTCTTCGGGAAATTTTTTACCGGCGTCGATTCCCAACCGCCCTTCGTGAAAATGAAAATCGCGCCGGGGATCGATATTGTTGAACAGTTTCCACATCGCTTCGGAGTAATTTTGAACGTCCACGTGCCCTTCAAATACGATCAGGATGGCGACGGCGTCAAATTCTGCCTGTTGGAAAAATTCCCGGATGAATTCGACGGTTTGAAAAGGTCCGGTTTTTTCGCGGGAGACGAGGAGGACCGGGCGCTTGACCTGTAGCTCCAAAACGCGCGCGGCCCGGACTTCAGAAAATTGTTTCATGACGGAATCGACAATATCCGGCGTCGGAGGTTCTCGCGTTTCGACGGTGGCGCCGTAGCCGGGTTCGCCTTCTATTTTGGTTGTCGCGTCGATTCCCAGTTTTGATCCGTACAGAAAATTATCCGAAGCGTGATTGAGCACGTCGAGAACGCCGTCGGGAAAAAACAGATCGCGGTCCATGTCGACCGTATCCAGCAGGACTCGCAAAACGCTTTCCACGTTTTTAACGTCGACCGCGGCGTCGACGACCAGAATGGTTTTAACGAAACTCATCTGCCCCAGTCCCCAAAAGGCGCTCATCAGGCGCCGGGCCTGCAGGGGATAGCGTTTGTCGATGGAGACGATCACGCAATTGTGGAAGACGCCTTCCACCGGCATGTGCATGTCGACGATTTCCGGCGCCTGGGTTTTTAGCAGGGGCATGAAGACTCGTTCCGTGGCGTTGCCGAGATAAAAATCCTCTTGCGGCGGTTTGCCCACGATGGTCGTGAGATAGATCGGGTCCTTGCGATGCGTGATCGCCGTTAAATGCAGGACCGGATAATCGCCGTCCTGGGAGTAATAACCCGTGTGGTCGCCAAAGGGGCCTTCCTTCCTAAGCTCGGCGGGGTCGATGAAACCTTCGAGCACGATTTCGGCGCTGGCCGGGACTTCCAGTTCCACGGTTTTACACTTTACCAATTCGACGGGAGTCTTGCGGATGAATCCGGCGAGCAGAAACTCGTCGATCCCGTAAGGCAGGGGGGCGGAGGCCGAGTAACAAACTGCGGGGTCGCCGCCGATGGCGACGGCCACTTCCATGATTTTATTTTGCCGCCGGTACTCGTGAAAAAAATGCGCGCCGTCCTTGTGAATGTGCCAGTGCATGGCGGTCGTTTTGTCGTCGAACACCTGCATCCGGTAGAGGCCGACGTTGCGGATCTTCCGCGAGTAATCGCGATTGATCACCATGGGAAACGTGATGAAGCGTCCGGCGTCGTTCGGCCAGCATTGCAAGATGGGAATGCGGCTCAAGTCGACGTCGTCTCCAAGATGGACGACCTCCTGGCAAGGCGCCTTGTTTGCCCCGACCAGCTTGGGAGGAAACGCGCTCGCTTCCAGCAACAGGGGTAGAAGCTTGACCTTGTCGAACAAGGATTGCGGCGGGGATAACTTGATAAAGCGTTCGATTTCCCTGGGAACTTCCTCAATATCGTGAACGCCCAATGCGGCGTTCATGCGTTTGTGACTGCCAAAGGCGTTGATGAGAACGGGCATATCGGAGCCTTCGACGTTTTCAAACAGCAGGGCCTTGCCGCCGCCGGGCATTTTTGACATGCGGTCGGCGATCTCCGAAATTTCCAGAATGGGCGAAACCGGTTCCGGAATTCGGACCAATTCTTTTTCAAATTCCAGCCGTTCTATGAATTCGCGCAGGGAATAATAATTCATGTTTCCAACCGGTTTTGGGCAAACGGCAATTATATACCAGCCCGCCGGCGTTCGGTGAAAATCTTGCGCCCTCGGTCCCGCGCGAAGTTAGAGCGGTCCTGTGATAAAATCCGGCCATGTGGATTTTCACGATCAAACGCTTGTTGCAGGGGATCCCGGTATTGTTCGCGGTGATCGCGCTCACCTTTTTTATCATGCACAGCGTGCCCGGCGGACCGTTCGACCGCGATAAAAAACTGCCTCCGGAAATCATCGCCAATATTGAAGCCAAGTATCATCTGGACCAGCCGGTCTGGCGGCAGTTCGTTTTGTATGTCGGGCAGGTGGTTCGAGGCGATCTCGGGCCTTCGTACAAGTACATTGGGCGAGACGTGGCGGATATTATCCAGGACACGTTTCCCGTGTCCGCCGTTTTGGGTTTGTGCGCTTTGGCGGTGAGTCTGGGAATTGGGATTCCGGCGGGAATTTTTTCCGCCTGGAAATACAATAGCGGGTGGGACAGGGGCGTCATATTTTTAGCGACGCTGGGAATTTCCCTGCCCAACTTTGTGCTGGGTTCCGTGTTAGTTCTTGTCCTGTCCCATTATCTGCATTTATTGCCGCCGGCGTTGTGGGAGGGTCCGCGCCATGTGGTCATGCCGGCGTTCGCGCTGGGCGCGGGGTTTGCGGGGTATGTGGCCCGCCTGACGCGCAACTCGTTGCTGGAAGTATTGTCCGCCGATTACATTCGCACCGCGCGGGCCAAGGGCCTGGGCGAAGGCGCCGTCCTGCTGAAGCACGCGCTCAAAAATTCCATTTCCCCGGTCGTCTCCGTGATGGGTCCTCTGGCGGCGGGACTGGTCACCGGTTCGTTTGTGATCGAGTTTATTTTTTCGGTTCCGGGCATGGGGAATTTTTTCATCACCGCCGTGTCGAACCGGGATTATCCGCTGATCATGGGGGTGACGCTGGTCTACGCGGTGTTGATCGTCCTGGCAAATATTATTGTGGATTTGATTTATATGAAACTCGATCCGAGAGTGAGGGCTTGAGGGTGACGTCTTTTTCCTGGCCGGCGCGTTTGAGCGGGGCGTTCTTATTAGTCGTTTTAGTCGCGGCTTGTTTCGCGCCCTGGGCGGCTCCCTACGCTTACGACGCGCAAGACTTCATGAACATTCTTTCCACACCCACCGCGGACCATTGGATGGGGACGGATCGCCTGGGCCGGGATTTGTTTTCGCGCGTCGTCTATGGGGCCAGGATTTCCCTGTTCATCGGTTTTGCGACCACGTTTGTGGCCCTCGTTATTGGAACTATTTACGGTTCGGTTTCCGGTTATGCGGGAGGAAAAACCGATCAATATATGATGCGGATCGTGGACGTCGTTTTTTCGCTTCCGGATTTGTTGTTGATCATCCTTCTGACGGTGATTATGGGTCGGGGAATGGCGGGCATTTTTCTGGCTCTGACTTTGGTGAGTTGGGTGACTGTTGCGCGACTCGTTCGGGGCGAAGTTTTGCGGCTCAAGGAGTTTCCTTTTGTGGAGGCGTCGCGGGCTTTGGGGGCGGGACATTTCCGGATCATGACGCAGGATATTCTTCCCAACATGATTGGCGTCCTCGTCGTGACGCTGAGTTTTCGCATTCCCTTGGCTATATTGGCGGAGTCGACCCTGGGTTTTATCGGTCTTGGCGTCAGCCCGCCGTTGAGTAGTTGGGGAACTTTGACCAACGACGGGTGGACGGCGATTAAATTTTATCCGCACCTGATCCTGTTTCCCTCGCTGGCGATTTTTCTGACGATTTTGTCTTTTAATTTTCTGGGCGAGGGCCTGCGGGACCGGTGGGATCCCAAGGGAGCTTCCAGAATTTGACGAGGTTTTAAAAACAAACGTTTATAGGGTTTTATCCGGCCCAAAAATGTAATAAAATACTTATATGGAAGACATTGGATTCAGGTTGTTGCGGCGGGTCCATTTTTTTCATTCAGGACACGGCGACGGGAAGCGCTAACGGGTTGACAAGTTAAAGAAGTGATTATAAAGTACCCGCTGATTTTTTGAGTTTAGTGAGCTTGGGGTTTTTTTCTTATGAGTCCATTAAAAAGGGATTTGATTTGCGAAATTATCAGGACTTCGCAAACCAATCTATTAGAAAAAAAGAGGACCGGAAGCGAGAGCGACTGCGAGGAAGACGATCCTGGAATTCTGGAATGGATCCAACAACATGCGGCGGAGTACCGGAGTTTTTTTGGCGGTCGTCTGGAAGAACTTTCCCCCACAGAGTTGGGCGCCTTATTGAGAAAGTTGAAGGAAAACCCCAACAGCGAGTTGAGCCGGATTTTGGAAAACTGTCCGGTTCATTTTGAACAGGAAAACGACCCAAAGGTTTAACCCGCAAGGGATTTTGGATCAGGGATTTATTATGAGCGATCAGGAAATACCGAGCGAGGATAAGAAAGAGCCAGCCAAGCCCGATCCTGCTCCCGCCACTGCGCCAGCCGCAAAACCCAAAGCGGCGGCAAAAAAGCCTGCGGCAAAACCCAAAGAACCCTTTATCGACAACGGCGATGGAACCGTCACCGATCCAAATTCCAACCTGATGTGGAAGCAAAACGACGCCTGGTTGGACAAAAAGAGATTCTTCCTGTGGAAAGATCACAAGGAGTATATTGACGAAGTGAATGCCGCCAAGTTTGCCGGACACGACGATTGGCGCCTGCCCGACTCCAAAGAAGCGGGAACCTTGGTAGATAAAACCAAAAGCCTGATCGATAAAAACGGCACGATCATTCCCATCGACCCAATATTCTCTCAAGGCTGTTTCGCCTCCACCTGGACCAGCGACTGTTCCGACGACGTCATCAAGCGGTTCGATTTGAAAAACGGGGTGGATACGGCTTATCCTCCCACGGACGTCTGGTCGTCCATCTGGCTGTGTCGCAATGCGGGTAAAACGGAAAGCGCCAAAGAACCTGCGGCTGAACCGGCTGAACCGGTTAAAGCGGCGACGCCTGAATAATCCCGTCCCACCTTTGTTGCAAAAACTTTCAGAATAGACTTCAGGAGGTCGGCGCTTAATGAGCCGGCGCTTTATATACCTTTCTTCTGAACCGATCCCTTCGGCTGACCAGACGGTCAAGAAAAAGTAATCCATCCAAATGGTCCATTTCGTGCTGGACCGCTCGCGCCTCGAACCCCGTGAAATTGTAATTCCGGGTCAGGCCAAATTCGTCCTTGGCGGTCAGGGCAATCCGCTCGGCGCGGTAGACGTTGCCTGTGTAATCCGGAACCGAAAGGCATCCCTCGCGGCCAAGAACGGATCCATCGCTACTGATGATTTCCGGATTGATCAGGGTCATGAAACCATGATGGGGCGTTTTGAGTTTGCCGGAGACGTCCACCAGGACGATGCGCTCCAGGCGTCCGGTCTGTGGCGCGGCGATTCCCACGCTCGGCGGACCCGACAACATGGTTTCCTGCAAATCGGCGACAAAATCGCGCAGGGCGGCGTCGAAAATATCGACGGGTTTGGACGCCTGTTTCAATCTTGGATCGGGATAGAGCAGGACGTCGAGAACAGCCATATTACGCAGTGAGGGGTTCGATGGAGGTCAGGCTGGCGTCCAGGTTTTTTTCTTTGCGAAGCGTTTTCAAAGCCTGGTCCAACTTCTCGATACCCAGGGTGGCGATCCCGTCCAGGTAAATGATGTAAATAGGGTCGGCGGGGGCGCCTCCGACGTCCGTTTCGAGACTGAGAATGTTCAGTCCCGCCTCGGCCAGCGCCCCGGTGACGTCGGCGACGATGCCCGCCCGGTCGGCGCCGTACACGCTGATCCGGACGTCGGGTTCCTCGTGATGGTGCAACTCTCCTTCAATAGCGTCGACATGGACGCGCAGGCCTTCCTTTTCCGCCACGGGAGTCATCATGCTTTCCAATTCTTCGAGGCTCCCAGGCGACCGGACCATGAGCATGATGGTGAAGTTGCCGCCTAACCGGGCCATGGAGGCTTCGCCCAGGTTGCATTTGCCCTCGAACAGAGCGCGAGTTACATTGGCGACAATCCCCGTCCGGTCTTTGCCTACGAAGGTGAGCATGTACCATTGATCCATAATCAATCCCCTAAATTCCCAATCAGCTTGTTGTGTGTTCTTTGGCGTATTATTTGTTCGCCTTCAGTCCTCTAAAATAAAAAACTTGACGATGAAGTCCCCGCGTTTTTTGTCCCAGGGGAAACAACCGCCTTTGCCCGCGAGGCGGTGTTCCTCGCCCGTCAACGTGCCGTCTTCCACCTCTATCGTTTCCAATGAATCCAGGGTTTGCACCTGCAAGGGTCCGCCTTCGTCTGCTAGCTTTCGGGAAATGTTCACCTGCGCGTAGATATCGTTTTTGACCCGTTTCATGGTGGGGTGGGGCAGGGGGTTGATTTTCAACAGCAGGTCGCCCGGCGGGCCGCCGTTTCGTCCTTCGCCCCCCTGGTCCTTTACCCGGTAGGTGTAATTGTCGACCAACCCCGGCGGGATATCGACTTCAATGGAGACCGGTTGGATCACCTGCCGCTTGCCTTTGCATTCCGCGCAAGCGCCCTCGCCGTCGATTCCTTCTCCTTCGCAAGCCGGACAGGGCACAAGCTTTTCATAGGCGTAGTCGATTTTGCCGCCTAAAGCGACAGTGACTAACGGAATATCCAGCAAGAATTGCAGATCGAATCCCCGCATCGGCATGTTGGGATCGGGCGGTTCGTCCTCGGTAAAATTGGTTTTGGAAAATGGATCCCGTTGCCGCCAATCCTGACGCGGACCATTTCTTGAATGGTCGTAGGGACCGTATTTTCCCTCGGCGCCGGAACCGGAACCGGAACCGGAACTATAACCGGGGCGGCCCTGGCTGTAGCTTTGCCGCGATTTGGCGGAGACGCGTTCTCGGTCGTAAGCCTTGCGTTTTTTATCGTCGGAAAGAACTTCGTAGGCTTCGGAGATTTTTTTAAAAATATCCTCCGACTTTTTATCGCCGTTGTTGGCGTCCGGGTGATGCTTCTTGGCCAGCGCGCGGTATTTTTTCTTGATCGCCCCCGCCGCGTCTTTCAGCGCCGCTCCTAAAACTTTATAATAATCTTTTACCGCCATTTTTTCTGGGTTTCCTTGGGATTATCGTTGGGCATGGTTAGTATCCGTCCTCATCATCGTCAACCGGAGTGAGGTCTCTCACGACCTTCATAGATTTGACTGTCTGGTTCTCGTCGTAGGTAATGCTCAGTCTATGTTTCTCCCCCTGAAACCCCTCAATAGGCGTTCCAATCAATTCCCACCCTCCCAAGGTAAGCAAGTCCATTATCGCGTGTCCAACAGCACGTCCACCGCTCGGCTGGTCGCCGATCATATATTCATAAATGTATTGCGTTTCGGATTTGCTGTTTGTCGTTACCTCAACAGGCAGGCCTAAAGCAATTTCGATTTCTGCCTGAGAAGCCCCGGCCCTTACGTTGGTTAAATTTGGATTTGCCCTGCCGCTCATTGCCATACCGACAGAACAGCCAGACAGGAGCAGGAGGAGGCTTAACGTGAGGAGGATTTTCATTCTGGCTTTTTCTCCGTGTTCTCTCTGGTTGCGATTTCCCAAAGCATATAACCGATGGCGGCCAATACGGAAACGAACATCCAATTAACCCCCTGCTTCAATACGCCTGGATAATTCAGAAAAGGGAAAAAAACCTCAATAATACTGATGTACTCGTCATAGCTTATCCACACCCAAAAAGCCGACATCCAAAAAAGAACAGCGGGGATTTTTAACAGCTTTTTCATCGCCTGGGCTTCCTCATTACAAATTCTTACAAACCATTCCTTCGGCGGAAGAGACATTAAGCGCCAGGCTATTTAAATTCTCAGCGAAAAGGGTAGCGGAATTAAAGTAAGACAAGATTCCCTCCATATTTTTTGGTATCGAAAGACAATTTAAATACGCAGGTAATTTTGACCAGCCTAATCCATGAAGTGAAAACACTTTCCCGTCAATCACCCCTCGAATAAATGCGCGTTCAATCTTTTCTCCGTTTTCTTCAGCAGGATCGTCCATTTGCAGGGTCGCAAGATCAAACGAACGAGTATTTCGTTTATATTCCTCTTCAGTGGTATTTTTATTTTTTGAGCAAATCTCCCCTAATAGGGTTGAGATTGACCAGGGCATCAAGTATTTGCGCTCTAACTTACTCTCTTTAAAGTAAACAATTCTGGAGATAATTAGATTGAAATCTTTGTTAATACAATAATTTACTTTTTTAAGAAGAGGGTGCTTTACCTGAGTGTATATAAAATTCTCACCATCCAAGACGCCTCGCGCATAAGCCTCTCGTTCTCTGGGGCTTAAACGAATGAATTCCCCTGGCATCACACCCGTTGACTTCTTGTACGCATCAATTCCTTTGATAGCCTCGTTGGGAGGGTCTTTGCTTTGTTTAACGCAAAGCATTATCTTCTCCCCGAGTCTTGCTGAAAATGCCTTTATAAGCCCTCTGGCTACCAAGGTGCTTGTAAATTCCTCCCCTTTTTTTAATTTTCTTCCTGTTGGCCTTACCCATCCATTTTTTATATTTTCATCTATACATTCGCATAGCTCTTCAATTTCATCATCATTGGGGTCAGAATAATGGCCTAAGCTAAAATCTGGAATATAATCTAGATTTTTGCATTGAAACTCCCTTGGCTTCCAGTCGCTTGGATAATTTTCGGGATTTGAAGAATATGGGTCATTGGCAGGGGTGCCCGTTTGAGCGCCTACGCTTGTAGTAAAAATAAATATGGAAATCACTGCGTAAATTAAATTTCGCATTTCCGTCTCCACTTCAAAACATAGAATCTCACTTCGTATCCTCCGGATTAAATTTCCTGATTACTTCCATCGCCGCCGCTACCTGTAATGGAATCCGCGCCACCTTATCCCCCGTCACGCTTTTTTTTCGGAACCGCCTTTGGCTTTCTCGCCGCCTGTGAGGCGTTCGAGCCGTGATAGGAGGTCGGCGCTTTCTTCTTCCAGGACGTCGATTTCCCTTTTCAAATAGCCAATGTAATTTTTAACATCATCCATTCCAAGGCCCTCCGCAAGTTTTATCCTCCCTGTTTCCAACGTTGGAATTTCTCCATGGAACTTATTTTATCCTGTAGAGAAGGGGAGTTCAACCGGCTCCGGGCTGGAGCGGCGCCGTCTCTTTTGTCGCGACCCGTTGATTCTTTTCGGCGAGTCCTCCGGATTTTGCGATTTCCAGAATTCGGGCGGCAAGACGGTTCCTGGTCTGGCGGCTTTTGAAGGGATAAAACTGTTCCTTGAGCGCGATAATAATCGCTTCCGGATAATGGGGCGGAAGGGCGCCTCGGAGTCCTATCCGTATCTTTTCGGCGCTGATCTTATCGACCCTGGAAATCTGATTTGATTGCAAAGTTTGATTTAACCAGGCGCCTTCCAGGACGATGGCCTGGTCGTCTAACTTTAGAAACCCGGCGTCCATGTACAGAGGCGCCGGACTGGAACCGGCGTTTTTCCTCCATCCCTGGAAAACCACGAAACTGGATGATTCCCCGTCTGGAGCAGAGTTGCGGAGGGCCGGTCGGAGTTTATAAATATAATGGCGGAAAATTGCGTGGGTGAAATCGAACCAGCGGGCGGAAATCAACAGGCAAAAAATGAAATTGAAAATCAACAAATACCGGAAGGAAAATATCGTCAGGTGGACCAGCGCGGCAATGCTCAAACTTAGAAAAAAACTGAGAACGAGGTTGATGGAACGGAAGAGGAGCGCCAATGCTAAAACCTTTTTGCCGTCTTTGGGTTGCGCGCCCAGGCGTTGAACTTTACGGTACAAAAGCCAGGCGGTTCCCAGGCCCAGAGTGACGGACAACAGGGGAATCGGGAAGATGAAAATCAGCAGGATGTAGGCGATAAATAGAAGTTCCAGCATGCAATGGATTTTATATGAAACGGCAATAAACGGTGTATAATTTTATGAATAAGCGAATAAGGGAGCCTCTAAAAATTAATCATGGCCGTGAGCGGCCCTTATTTATAAGGGCAAGCGAGTTGCCGAAAGCGAAAATACGCAATGATTAGAGATTTCCATTAAAACTCCGGTTTTCCCAGTCAACTTTTGTTCAATGAGCAAATTGAACCGTCAATTTATAGTTATGCAAAGCTTTCATTGGAAATGGGGTCTTGTTGGAGCGATTTTGTTGGTCGGTCTGGGGTGTTCCCACGCCATTTCCCCGGCCGTTCGCCAGGGGGTGGACGCCGACGTTACATTTGGCCGGGTCTTGCAATCGCCGGGGGACCATGCGGGCAAGAGGATTATTTGGGGCGGAGAAATTGTGGCGACTCAAAATCAATCCGATCAGGTGGAAATCGAGGTGATCCAGAAAACTCTGGACAGCGCGGGGGAGCCCCTGCAGGTGGACGATTCCGGAGGGCGGTTCATTTTTATCCAACCTGGATACCTGGAGCCGGAAATATATTCAAAAGGCAGGCGCGTGACCGGAGCGGGGAAAATTGTCGGCAGTCGCATGGGCCAGGTGGGCGAGCGGGAATACCTGTATCCGCTGGTGGAACTTGAAGAACTGCATTTGTGGTCGGAAGCTCCAGAGTACGACTACAATCCCTATTATCCCTCGTTTTATTACGGACCCTGGTGGTATCCTTACCCGTATTCTTACGGCTTGGGTTACGGTCGTGATTATTTTCGCCACCGCCATTACGGCCATCGCCATTAATAGAGAAATGCAAATTGGTTTGCGGAGCATTCGCCTTGCAGGATAGCGTGAAAAAATATATTGGCCTGGCGCTGGCGGTCTGCGTTCTGGTTTTATCCGGTTGCGCCAAGGTGATTTCAGATCCCCTCGTTCGCCAGAGCGTTCCCAAAGTGGAGTTTGCGGACTTACTTGACGATCCGGAAAAGTTCAAGGGGCGTACGGTGATTTACGGCGGAACGATTATTAATGTGAGCGCCGAGGGGTCGCGAAATTTGCTGGAGGTCTTGCAAAGGCCGTTGGATTATTATTATGAACCCGAAATAAACGACCAGAGCCAGGGACGCTTTCTCGTAACCGTCGACCAGTTTTTGGACCCGGATATTTATAAAAAAAATCGCCGCATCACCATCGCCGGCGAAGTGAAGGGGAGCGAAACGGGGCGGATCGGCGACTCTTCCTACCAATACCCCGTGTTGATCCAAAAGGAAGACCACCTTTGGCCCGTAACCTCTTCTTATAACAAGGGTCCCAGGTTCAATATCGGATTTGGAGTTTTTGGTTCGTTTTAGTTTCCCGCCAAGGTTCGCTTTTGCCCGTCAGGTTCTCAGCGTGACCTCGCCCGCGTTAAAACTGATGAGCTGGCCTTCCGGCGTTTCCAGCATCAAATTCCCCATTTTATCGAGTCCCCTGGCAACGCCTTGAAATTTGGTTCCGGCCTGGTTCAGGATGATTTCCCGTCCCAACATATCGCTATGGCGTTCCCACTCCTGGGCCAATTGGCATTCACCCTCGGAGAGAAAGATTTGATATTCCCGGTCCAGTTGTTGAAGGAGTGAAATAAACAGAGCCGACCGGTCAACGGCGGCTCCGGTTTCCGCCTTCAGCGAAGTGGCTGTATCGCGGAATTCCACGGGAAAATGCACCGGATCCTGGTTCACATTGACGCCGATTCCCAATATCACCCCTTCCGGTTCCGGCGAGGCGCAATACTCCGACAAGACGCCGCAAACTTTTTTGCCGTTTATCAACAGGTCGTTCGGCCATTTGAGGCGGCAGGGAGTGGGGGTGAACGGATCGATCGCCCTGGCCAGGGCCACCGAGGCCATGAGTGTGAGACGAGGGAGGTGCTCAGGACTCAACTCGGGTTTCAGGTAAATGGAAAAGTACAGGCCGACGGCAGGTTCCGAAATCCAGGAACGGCCCAGCCTTCCCCGTCCATGGGTCTGGCGATGAGCCAATACGCACAGACCAGCAGGCTCTCCCGCCTTGATTCTACGCTTGATAAAATCGTTGGTCGAACCTACGGATTCCATAATCACCATCTTTTGGCCGATGGAAACGGTGTTGAGACAGGACTGGATTTCTTCCGCATTTGGAAAGTTTTTAGTGTTCATGGAGATAATATGGGTCGGAAAGGCCGCAAATTCAAAAAAAATATTGAATCTTTATTAAAATATGTTAAAAAGCATTAACAAAAAATCGACCTTTACTCCGAATTCTTAATTTTTAAAACAGGCACAAAAAAGGAGATGAGTTATATGAAGAAGATTATAATAATGATGATTCTGGGGATTATCCTGATTTCTACCTCTGGGTGCGTGGATCAAAAATGCCCCCATGGTCAATGCACGGAAGAGAATAGCCCCAAAGGACCGTAATAAAGTTTTAGGCCCAATCAAGCAAGCGAGGTTAAGTTTCAAAAGCGCTTGTATTTTGTTTGGCAACGCATTTTGATTTTCCTTGCGATTGGGTATCGGAGATATCCTAAAAGGCGGAGTTAACGCTCCGCCTTTTTTGGTTCCCGTTTGCGCCCCAGACCGGGCAAACGCGACGCTGGACTCGGTAGGCGTAACTTATTCGGTTAACGTTACGAGCTTGGCGGCGGTACGTCGGCCCTGATCGCTTTTTAGCGGAGCGCTTGAAAATTAACCCTTATTGAGTTGGGTGATTTATAATGAGTGATCGAGAATCAGCCACAGTTTTTCAGGTTGTGGAAGCCATGGAATATTTTAAAAGCGGTTACGGCTTTCATCAGGATAAAAAATATATGGAAGCCATCGAAAGCTTTCAAAAGTGCAGTTCCGTCAATCCCTTTGATGAGGCGCATATTAAGGAATTGATTAAAAAGCTCAAGTCCGGAGGGTTTAAACTGATCCAGGAGAGTATCGCTCATATGGGTTGCGCGGCCGAGCACCTCAAATTCTTGATGGACGAGTTGGACGAAGGCGACCGGCAGAAAATCGAGATCGACGACTCGCTTAAAGAAGCCTTTGAGAGTTGGCAGTGATTTTTGCCGGCCCATTTTTGTAGCGGTTGATTGACTTTTCATTGAACGCATTTTCCTGGAACCTCGGAGGATGGTATGTCGCAGGATACGGCGCAACTTTACGATATTTTCCGTAGAGAAATTAACGATCGGAAAATCCCCATCAGCCTCGGAAAAACCTGCCCGGTCAAATGCGCCTTTTGCTACGAAAAAGATATCAGCTACCGCGAAACCTACCCCGTACCCCTCACCACCCAGGAACATTGGGAGTTTATCCTGAGCGAAGTTAAAAAACACCCGACCAAAAAAGGCGAGTCCTGGATAATCGGCGGCAACGAGTACATGGAATGGACGGATTTGTTTTTGCATCCCAAGGCCATGTACTGGTTGGAGGAGTTTCTGGATACCACCGACAAGGACGTGATTTTTTTTACGGTGGGCTATGCGGAGCCGGAGAGAATCAACCGTCTGGCGGAAAAATATCCGGGGCGAATCAATTTCGAGCTTTCCGTCATCACCCTGTCCGAGCCTCGAAAAAAATTGATGCCCCATGCGCCCTCCGTGGCGCAGGTGTGCAAGGTGCTGGACGGTCCGGCCGTTACTTCCGCTAATTTTTATTCCTTTGGACCCAACACCATGTCCGAGGACGCCCAGACCATTTCACGGATCAACCCAAATGTGTTGTTGTGGATGGGATGTCTGACGGCCTTGAAATATATCGACGACGATACCTGCGCCCTGATGCGGCGAGGCAGGGACTCCCTGGCCGACGAGGCTAAAAAGATTTACCAGGCGGAGTTGCCCAACACTCAAATGATTCACACGGAATCCTACATCACGGCCTTTTTGAACCGGAAGCGAATACTCAATGTTTTCGACGGCTGTGAATTGGAAAAGGGAGATACCGTGGCGATGGCGGGAAACGTTTACCGCGTTCTCAAATTATTCAGAAGAAACCGCGCCAAATATCTTTACGTGCCAAACGCCACCCTGGGGGGAGACTCCGATTGTTCCACGCTTCTGACTTTCCGCGACGTGGCGCAGCGGTTGACCAACGAGACCATGGTGTATCTTCCCAAGGTGATCATGGAACGCTCGTCCAGCGATTACCGGGATATCTCCGGCGAATCTTTCGAAGAGTTCAAGGAACAGTTTCCGCGAAAACGTTTTCGCATCCTGCATAAAATCAATTCCCACCTTTCGAACAAAAAGCTGTACGAAAAAGGTTACCTTAAAAACTACGTGGAAGATTATTTAAACGAACCGCTTGCGCGAAAATTCGAGGCGGTCGCCCTACCCAATTAAAACAGGCGCGTTTGGACCCTAGGAGAGAGCATGCAATACAAGCTGAAAGTTGTTTTTGTAGACAATCAGGAATTGGAACTGGAACAAACGGAGAAGCACTATATCAGCGACGACCTGGAGGTTCTGGAAGTCACCACCAAGGACGAGGTGTTGATCATTCCCATGAAGCAAATAAAATACGTCTCCTGCGACAGCAAGATTTTTAAAAATTAAGGGCGCCTGGGCGTCGGCGTTCTATGAATTTTCCTTTCTGGCTCCAGTTCGTCGCCATCCAAAACCAGACCTTCCAACTCCTCCAAACTCAAAACCAGATTGACCGCGGCGATTTCGTCGATCAGGTTTTTTTCCTGAAAATCGCTCAGGATTTGTTTCACCTCGCTAGAAGATGAAAGCGCTTTCATAATGGCCGCATTCAATTTTTCATAGCCTTGGTCCGCCGCCTTTTCTGCGATATTCATAAACAGTATCTCCATAAAGGTTTTAATTACCTAAAATAAGAAAGCAAAAAGAATGCCGAAGGGGTTGGGCGGAGAAATTTTGTTAACTTATTGAAATAATTGATTTAATTATTTTTTATTTTGGCCGGGCCATCCGAGAATTGCGTCAAAAACCCGGCGCTCGCCGAATTGTTCGATCAATCGTCCTGTGCTAATATAGACAATCTGCAAGTCCCTTTATCCTCAAAGCTGGATAGATTATTCACCGAAATTAAAACATTCAGGTTAAATCCACATGCCATTTCCAACCCATCGATCCCGACGACTGAGAAAAAATCCCGCCATTTTGCGAATGGTAGAAGAGACTTCCCTTTCCGTGAACGACCTCATTTATCCTGTTTTCGTTTGCGAGGGCGAGGGAGTGAAAACCGAGATAGGCTCCATGCCTGGGATTTTTCGTTTCTCTCTCGACCAGATGGTCCCCGACGTAAAGGAAGCCGCGGACCTTGGCGTCCCGGCGGTGATATTGTTTGGCATTCCGGACAAAAAGGACGCGGTGGGAAGCGAAGCGTATAATCCTGATGGAATTGTTCAGCGCGCGGTGCGGAAAATAAAAGCGGCGATTCCGGACATGATCGTGATCACCGACGTTTGTATCGACGAATACACGGACCACGGTCACTGCGGTCTGGTGGAGGATGGAAAAATCCTGAACGATCCCACCCTGGAGTTGCTCGCTGAAATGGCGCAAACCCATGCCCAGGCTGGAGCGGATATCGTAGCCCCTTCGGATATGATGGACGGGCGGGTGGGAGCCATTCGGCAAGCTCTGGACCAGTCCGGATTTGATGAAACGCTTATTTTGGCCTATTCGGCAAAATACGCTTCCGCATATTACGGTCCTTTTCGCGAAGCCGCCGACTCCTCTCCAAAATTTGGCGACCGCTCCACCTATCAAATGGATCCGGCCAACAGCGACGAGGCCATTCGCGAAGTCCTGCAGGACATTGAGGAAGGCGCCGACATGGTCATGGTCAAACCCGCTCTGGCGTATCTGGATATCATTTATAGGGTTCGTCGGGAAATCAACGTTCCCGTGGCCGCCTACAACGTCAGCGGGGAATATTCGCTGATTGTCGCGGCGTCGCAAAATGGATGGGTGGACCGGGAAAGAATCATCATGGAGACCCTCCTGTCCATCAGGCGCGCCGGCGCTAAAATGATATTGACCTATTTTGCCAAGGAAGCGGCGAAGGTTCTCGCCCGTCGCCGGGAATAAAATTTCAGATTCTTGCCCCCAACCAGGCCGTTTCTCCCTGAGGTTTCCATCTAGTTATTATCTTTTTGGAAAAATATTTGATAAGGGTGTATAGTTAAAAAGCGAGGCCTCGGGAGGTTTCATTATGTCTATTTTGGCCAAAAATCTCAGGGTGTTGCGGAAAACCTTGAAGTGCACCCAGTCCGCCATGGCCGATGTTTTGAAGGTTGGGTTCAGGACTTATGTGAGATACGAGGCGGGAGAGCGGGACGCCCCCGTTTCCACCCTGATAAAAATGGCCCGGCTGGGAAACCTTTCCCTGGAAAAACTTTTGACGGAGGAATTGACCGAGCTTGACGTCCTTCCGATAAAAAACTTCAGCGCGCCCTCCCAGATTCCAGACGTTAAAAGAGTTGATTTTCAAAGCGGGCAAATCTCTTTTTCAAATCTTCCCGTTCAGGGCCTGATTCCTTTGGACGATTCCGAATACAAACTCATTTCTATTTTTAGGAAACTGGATTTTGCGACCCAGGAAGAACTTTTGGAAAACCTCGGCGGGATATTAAAAAACCCAGGGAGAACCCTTGGAAGGCCTCGGGGCGTTTCCAAAAGCGGGACCAAATCCATTCCTGAAAAGTCCTCCAAAAAAATGGGCCAGGACAATGAAAAAGTCATCGATCAAGTCCCTAAGTCGAATTTGAAAAACCGGACCGAAAGCAAAAATGTCGACAAAAAAATCCTTCAGGATAAAGTCAGGCGTCTGAAAATGATTGCTCGTTCCGTCAACAAAATAACGGTGAGTTAGACAGTGAACTCTACCGTCTTTAGATTGTTTGGAAGTGGGGCGATTCTTTTTTTTATGTTGGCCTCGGTAGCGACCCTCGAATTTTACGGGCACATATTTGAAAAAGGAATCGGCTATTATTTGAAATGGCAAAATCCCAAACGCCGACAATTGGGCCGGGCCTGGGAAACCGAACATGAAAACACTCTTGCCCAAAGGCAGGTGCAGTCCTTACTGACCTCCCTGAATACCAAGGAAAGAAACAGCGAGTCCATCGACACGTTGAAAACCCTCGTTGGAACCCTGAATCCTTCCAACCTGGTTTCCCGGAAGAAATTTTTGCAATTGTATTTCGATTATCCCGGCCAGTGGGCGCGGCGCATCATCGACCCCTGGGAGCTATTAAAAATCGATTCGAACAAGGACTGGGACCGGGTTCTTTTATCGCGGTCGGGACAATGGATCACTCTGAGCTTTATCGATCCCCAAAATCATCCCATTCACGAAGTCTTTTTGAGGCTGGATATTCTTTATGAAGTGCAATCCACCCGGACCATTCAACGCGGGTTTTTGGAAGAGGCGAATTTTGAAGAGAAGCGGATTTTTTCCATAGAGGACTTTTTACCGCTTTTACAAACCCTGGATCCAGCCACGCAAAACAACCTGTTCCCCGATCCAAAATGGTTTTTGCAAAAGGATTACCACGTCACCCGAGTGGGAATCGCATCGGAGTCCTTGCCGGATCGTCCGGAAATCGCCCTGTTTGGGATTGAGTACAAAACCGATTATTATACCAATGTGTTGTTGATACCCGTTCCCCTGGAAACATCGAACAATATTTTGTCCCAGATAGAGCAGGCCGTTTCCGATGAATTCGACGACCTGTACAATCAAGCGGGAGCTTCTTAAGGGCCGCCGGATTTTTTATACGTCCGCCGGTTTTCCAGCCCGCCCCTCGACGTCAACCTGAATCCAATCGCCAAAACCTTGATCCTCCGCTTTTTTGAAAAAATTCTATTTGCCCTCTACGCGTTGATCCTTCTGCTCGCGTTTTCCTTGGCCGGAGTTTACTTCGGGTTGAGCGGGGAACTTCCTCAGTTGCCCCAGCGCCTGGAAAACATCAACCTCAGCCTTCCCACGGAGATTTATTCCAACGACGGAGAGTTGTTGAAAGTTTTCGGAGAGCGCCTTCCGGTTCCGCTCGAAAAAGTTTCTCCGTTTTTTTTGAAAGCCGTCGTTGCGGTGGAAGACGCTCATTTCTACGAACATCAAGGCGTCGACCACAAGGCCCTGGTACGGGCGTTGATTAGCAATTTTAAAGCGAAGCGCATCGCGCAGGGCGGCAGCACGATCACTCAGCAACTGGCCAAGAACCTGTTTTTTTCGTTTGAAAGAAAATGGGTGCGCAAGTTTAAAGAAATCCTGATCGCCCTGCAGATGGAAGCCTCCTTCAGCAAGGATCAGATTCTGGAAGCCTACTGCAACCAGATTTATTTTGGCAACGGGGCCTATGGCGTGGAAGAGGCCAGCCATGTTTATTTTGGGAAATCGGCGGAAGAATTGAGCGCCCTGCAGGCCGCGCTGTTGGCCGGCCTCCCCAACTCTCCCAACAACGCCAATCCCTTCACCAACTACGAGCGCGCCATGGCCCGCGCCGGTTTTGTTTTAGACCGCATGGTCAAGGAGCGCATGATCGGCGCAGCGCAGAAGGAAGAGGCCCTGAGTTCGAGCCTGGAACTGGCTTCTCCTGTGGAAGTGAACAATCCTCACCAGTATTTTGTCAATTTTGTTCTCGACGATCTCGAAAAGACCTACGGCAAGGAATTCGTTTATTTCGGCGGATTGAAAATATTCACGACCCTGGACGCCCGCCTGCAAACCGAAGCTCAAAAAGCCGCGCGGTCGCATCTGGAAGGTTTGGACAAACGGATGGGCGAACGCTCCAAATCCGAGCCGCTACAAGTCGCGCTGGTTTCCATGGAAAACAAAACCGGAGCGATCCGGGTTTTATTGGGCGGGCGCAATTATTCCCACAGTCAGTTCAACCGCGCCGTGTCCAACAACCGCATGCCCGGTTCGTCCTTCAAGCCGTTCGTGTATTTTACGGCCATGGAAAAATTGGGTTACTCCCCCGCTTCCATGGTGCGCGACGAACCCATCACCATGGAGATAAGAGGAACTCAACCCTGGGAACCGAAAAATTTTGAAGAGGATTACGCCGGCGATCTGATCTTGAAAAAGGCGTTGATGAAATCCATAAACGTCGTTTCCGCCAAACTGATTCAACAAGTCGGACCGGAAGAGGTCGTCAAAACCGCCCGGAAGTTTGGCGTGAAGAGTCCGTTGGGCGCCCATATGTCTCTGGCCTTGGGCACCTCCGGAGCGTCGCCTCTGGAAATGGCCTCCGCTTACGGCGTTATTGCTAGGTTGGGAATGTACGTGGAACCTTATTTGATTCAAAAAATCGAAAATTTTAACGGCCGGGTGATTTATGAACATTTTTACAGGTCCGAAACGCGCTTCCCCGCTAAATCCATTTATCCTTTGCTGGACATGATGCAGGGCGTGGTGGACGGCGGCACGGGAAGAACCGTCCGGCGTATGGGGTTCAAGCATCCGGCGGCGGGCAAGACCGGGACCACAAATAATTTCAAGGACGCCTGGTTCACCGGATTCACCCGCGATTATTCGACGTCCGTTTGGGTGGGCTACGACAGCAATGAGCCGATGGTCGATCCAAAAGGCAGGGGATTGACCGGGAGCGGCGCGGCGGCTCCTATTTGGGTGTTCTTTATGAAAAAGGCTCTGGAAAACAAGAGTCTGGTCAAATTCACAGTTCCAGACGGCGTGCGCATCGTCCAGGTGAATCCGACCACAGGGTATTTACTTGAGGAAGGATCGAGCGAGCCTGGAATGTTTGTGGCCGTCAAGGATGAAACAGTTTTAACCCTTCCCCCCTTGCCGTCGCCGCCTCCGGCATTATCCTCCTCGCAGGCTTTGTCTACCCTGCAGCAACCGGAAAAGACAAACGATGTACCAAACTTTTAAATTTTATCTGACCCGGGTCGGGCTGTCGATTTTGTTGATGGCCACCTTTGGGTTTGCGGTTTTATACTTCATTCACGAAATCGCCATGCCCAGCGTTTATGTGGACGACGTTGTCCTCCAATGGATACTGGCGGTCGCCAGCCTGTTTTTTGGATTTCTGGTTTACGGGATGTTTGGCGAGCAGGTTTACTGCAATCGGATGCGGCGCCTTCAGGACGTGGATTTAAAGGCCGATGAAGACGGAGTCGTCGCCCGGTTTGAAAGTTTGTTGGATATGACGGAGTCCTCGTTCTTTTTGCCTGGAAAGGGGAAAAGATTTCGCGACGACGTTTATTGCCGGTATGCGGACTACCTGCTTTCGATTGGCCGGGAAGACCCCGCCTGCATGAAGATTTTTTTAAAGGCTTTTTTAATCGACCCAAAAGAGACCCGGTACCGCTCTCCGCTACTGTCGTTGCTGGGACGGGGCGAAGAATTGGACCGGAACGAAATCGACCTTCTCCTGGTCGCCGTTCATGCCAACGATTATAAGGACGAAACCCTGGTCAAACGTCTCGCCTCGCTTTCTTTGAAGAAGCGGAGTTTGAACAGAAAAGTCGAGATGCTCTATCTGAAAGCGTTAGAGCATGGAAGCCCGGACGCCCGGGCGATAATCGATTTTATTCTTCCCGTATTGTCGACCAAGCGTCGTTCAGACGCCTTTGCGATAAATTTCTATTTAGCGGCTCTGGGATTTCATCCTCCGGGAGAGAGCCAGGCGCGGGGAATTATTGGCAGATGCTATTGTCAGGAACGTTGGAAGACGTCCGATCCAGACCTGCACGAACGATGCGGTGAAATATTTTCCGCCATGGAACCCACCCGCCGGGAGTCCATACAAAAATCCGTCGACGAACTTTCTCTGTTCCACCAGGTTAAAAAAATTCGGTTGTTTACCCGAAACGACGCGCAGACCTTGAATCGTTTGAAAGTCAGTCTGGGCCTGGCGTCCACCTGGGGAGAGAATTTTCGCAACGTATTTTATTGGATTGGACGGGTTTGTTTCAGCCTGATGAAAAAAACCGCCTTGATATTTTTGGAAGGTCTGGCTCGGTTGGGTCGGCTGGATTTATGGGTCAAAGCTTCTATCGCGGCAGGTATTTTAATATTGGGCGTCATCGGATTCACTGCGGGCAAATGGCTGGAAACCAAAGGCGGGAAACCTTCGACTGCGGAGTTAGAGGAAAAGGGCAAAGCCCGGAAGGGTCCGGGCCAGCGAAAGGCAGACCGGCTCTACACCATTCAGGTAGCGGCTTTCAATACGAAAAAGCAGGCCGATCGATTGGCGGCCCAGTTTGACAGGGAAAAAATCGCCGGGGTTTATGTGGTGAAAGATCCCAGGAGTTCCGGAGGGTTTTGGTACAAGATTCGCGTCGGTAGATTTGAGGGGAAAAATCAGGCGACGGGATTTGCCAATGAATTGATACGCAGGAAAATCGTTAAAAATTATTTTCTCATTTCATTTCCCAAAAAAGAAGTGGCAGTCAAACCGAAGAAAATCGGCGGCTAGCTGTTAGCGGTTAGGGATTTGCTTCGATGGTTTTTACAATGTCGAGGTAGACGTTGCGGTTTGATTTGATCCGGAACCCGGCTTTTTCTACGTTGGCCGCGGTGTTCCGGTCGAGGTAGGTTCCGGAAAGTCTTTGAGTGACCAGGTTCATTCCCTTCAGGATGAGGGCGTACACCGGGTTTTGGCTCAGCACATGTTCAAACATCAGCAATTTTCCTCCGGGTTTTAATACCCGGCGCACTTCCTGCAAACCCTGTACGGGCGCTTCCACTGTGCAAAAAACGCAAACCGCTAAAACGCAGTCGAAAACGCCGTCGGCGAAACCCAGGTCTTCGACGTTCATGTTGACGAGCCGGACGTTTCCGGAATAGGCGTCCACTCGCCTTTGCGACTGCTCCATCATTTTTTCGCTCAGATCAATGGCGACGATATCCAGTCCGGGAGGAAAGTTTGCGATTTCCGGTCCCGGACCAATGCCCACGTAAAGAACTTTGCCCTGGAGCTTGCGAAAAAATTCCCTCTGGGATTTTTCCCACCGCCGTGTGTCCCCGGTTTTCAAAAAATCGTAAAACCGGGCAATGCGATTGTACTTTTCGCGGACGCTCATGTTACGCCGCCCGCGTGAGTTTGCGGTTGGATAGATACACGATCAGGGCGACGCCAAACCCTGTCGCGCCGCCTGCCGACAGGATGCAGTGAACCGGGGTATTTGGGATTGTGGCGGCCATACCGCCCAGCATTCCGGCGAGCATGCCGATGATATGGAGTGGGATCATGACCTCGAAAGCCCCGAAAATGGGCAGGAGGACGATGGACAGAAATGATTGAACAACCATGCCCAACATTCCGCCCAATAACATGGACACAAGCGGATGAATATTTCCCGGCACGGCAAAAGCCGCCGCTCCGGCGACGAGCGCTCCGGCGCCAATGCCAATCGCGTAATCCCAGTAGAGGTATTTCATATTAAGGGCCGTTGATGAATAATTGTTTGGAGTCCGTTTGAAGAATTGGAAATATTGTATAATGATTTTCCCGTCGAGGCCAAACGGGAAAAGACGTCGACTCACCTCAAGAGATTATCCATGACCTTTCCACATATCAATTATGAAAACCTGAAGCCGCTGATTTCCGAGCGGGAAATAGATCAATATCAGCCCGAGGTGGACCGGGTCTGCGGAATGCTGGAAGAGGGGACGGGACTTGGGAGCGACTTTCTCGGTTGGTTGCATTTGCCCTCTTCAACCGGGGATGAGATTTTAAGCGACCTTGAAAATACCGCGCGCGAAATTCAACGCTCCGCACAGGTTTTCATTTGCATTGGCATCGGCGGCTCCTATCTGGGGAGCAAGGCCGCGATCGATTTTGTTCTGCCCAATTTTTACAATCAACAATCCAACAGCAGAGGTCCAGAGATTTATTTTGCCGGACATAACATCAGTTCGGATTACATGGCCGACCTTCTGGATTTGATCGCCGATAAAGACGTTTGCCTGAACGTGATATCCAAATCGGGAACGACGACGGAGCCTGCCATCGCCTTTCGCCTGCTCAAGCAGATGATGGAAAAAAAATACGGCGTGGAGGGAGCCAGAAGCCGGATTTACGCCACCACCGACCGGGCCAGGGGCGCTCTCAAAAGCCTGGCCGACCGGGAGGGGTACAAAACTTTTGTCATTCCCGACGACGTCGGCGGACGGTTTTCCGTGTTGACGCCCGTCGGTCTGTTGCCCATGGCGGTCGCGGGTTTGGATATTCGTTCCCTGATCGACGGCGCAAAAACTGCGGAGGAACATTACTCCCGTTCCTCATCCATTCGGGAAAACCCAGCCTGCCTTTACGCTGTGTTGCGGCATTTGCTCTATGGGAAAGGGAAGTCGATAGAGATCATGGCTTCGTTTCAACCGGCGCTGGGTTCCCTGTTGGAGTGGTGGAAACAACTCGCCGGCGAGAGCGAGGGCAAGAATCATGGCGGCATTTTCCCGGCGTCGGTTCAATACACCACCGATTTGCATTCTCTGGGCCAGTGGGTTCAGGAGGGCAACCGGATCGTATTTGAAACTTTTTTAATTGTCGAATCTTCCAACCGGGAGGTGAAGGTTCCGAAGTTTGAAGACGATTTGGATGGATTGAATTATCTGGCGGGAAAGCCGCTCGATTTTGTCAACGAAAAGGCCTACCAAGGCACCGCGCAAGCCCACAGGGAAGGGGAGACCCCCAACATGACTTTGAGGATCCAGGACCGGTCGTCTCATAGCCTGGGCCGATTGTTTTATTTTTTCGAGCGCGGCGTCGCTCTGACCGGATACCTCATGGGAATCAACCCTTTCGATCAGCCCGGAGTGGAGTTTTATAAAAAAAATATGTTTGCCCTTCTCAATAAACCCGGATACGGGAAAGGAAACTGATCATGACCGCGACGAGTAAAAATCTGGATGAAATCGTTCATCAGATCGCCTGCAGGG
>JAJDBD010000004.1 GCA_029261575.1 Nitrospinaceae bacterium
GTGCCTTCTTCCGGATAGGCGTCGACCTTGTGAATCGTCAAGTCGGAACCTCGCGCTTCTTCTTCCGGAGACAGGCGAATGCCAAAAATGGAATCCAGAGTTTTATAAACTGCAAACCCAAAACTCAGAGCCACGACGATGGCGATCAGGGAACCGATGAGCTGAGCCGCGAAGCTGACGCCGCCCATCCCGCCCAAAGCCTTGTTTCCAAAAATGCCGCAGGCGATCCCGCCCCAGGTGCCGGCGATACCGTGCAAGGGCCAGACGCCGAGCACGTCGTCCAGTTTCAATTTTTCCTGTTCCCAGGTGAACCCCTTGACAAAGATCACCGCTGCGATTCCGCCAATAATAAAAGCGCCCAACGGGTGAACCTTGTCCGATCCGGCGCAAATGGCCACCAGTCCCGCAAGCGCTCCGTTGTGGACAAAACCCGGATCGTTTTTGGAAACCACGAGAGCAAAGATAATTCCTCCCACCATGGCAAACAGCGAATTCATGGCCACCAGACCGGTAATGCCTTTAATGGTTGCGGCAGACATGACGTTGAATCCGAACCAGCCGATGCACAGCATCCAGCTTCCCAATGCGAGGAAGGGAATGTTGCTGACGGGAATGGGACGGCTTTCACCGTTGGAAGACCAGCGGCCAATTCGTGGGCCTAGAACATAGACGGCGGTCAGAGCGATCCAGCCTCCCATGGAGTGAACCACCACGGAACCGGCGTAATCGTGAAAGGCGGCTCCGGTCAGTTTTTCCAGCCACGAGCCTTCCTGTCCCAGAAAGGTGATCTGTCCCCAAACCATGCCTTCAAAAAGCGAATAGGCAAACGCCACGAATATCCCCGCCGCCAGGGCCTGGGTCCAGAACTTGGCCCGCTCGGCGATGCCGCCGGAAATGATTGCGGGAACCGCGGCCGCAAAGGTCAGCAAAAAGAAAAAATGCACCATTTCATAGCCGCGGGTTTCCCCTACCAAAACCTCCGCAGACTGATAAAAATAGATTCCATATGCCACGGCGTAGCCGATGACAAAATATATAATGGTCGAAAAGGCGAAATCGGCGATGATTTTTACCAGGGCGTTGACCTGGTTTTTCTTTCGCACCGTTCCCACTTCCAGAAACGCAAACCCGCCATGCATGGCAAAAACCATGACGGCTCCCAACATCATGAACAGGACGTCGCTGCTATTTTCCAAAGCCGCTGTGTTTTCCATGGATTCCCCTCGCCTCCATAAGAATTCTTATCGACATTTTGCCCAATATAAAAAGTGGCAATTTTATTAAAAAGTTATGCTTAATTTATCACTTTTTCAAATAAAGAGGGAATAAATAGATGGAATAGAAAGGAAAAACTGGGAGAATTTTTTAAAAATGAGGTTTTCAGGGCTGCCTCTTTTTTAGGCAGACGGCAAAATTGGCTTACGACTACTGATTGATTCGTTTTAATTGGTATTTTTGTACCGCCCGGTTGTGCTCGATAAGATTGGAGGAAAATTTATGACTGCCGTCCTGTTTGGAAACGAAATAGATAAAACTTGTTTCTGCGGGGTCCAACGCGGCTTGAATGGATTCTATCCCAGGGTTGGCGATGGGTCCCGGCGGCAGGCCCTTGTACTTATAAGTGTTATAAGGCGAATCTATCGACAGGTCTTTTTTGCGGATGTTGCCGTCAAAATCCTTGATGGCGAATATGACCGTGGGATCGGATTGCAAGCGCATATCCTTTTTGAGGCGGTTGTGAAACACGCTGGATATTATCCGCCGCTCGGAGTTTTTCCCGGTTTCCTTTTCAATGATTGAGGCCAGGGTAATAATTTCATGGGATGAAAAGCTCAACGCTCTCGCCTGTATTTCCAAATTCAGGGAACGGGTCCGCTTATTAAAAGTGTCCGCCATAATCCGGATGATTTTTTCCGCGCCCGCCGTTTTATTGAAATGGTAGGTTTCAGGAAACAGATAGCCCTCCAACGTCGGCGCTGAAAACCCAAGCTCACGAATGAAATCGGCATCCGCGCTCAAATCCAGAAACCGCTTGGCGTCGACCAATCCCTTTTGCTCTAAAAGCCCGGCCATCTCGCGCCGGTTGTATCCTTCGGGAAAGGTGACGGGGTGCAGGACGATTTGGCCCTCGGTGAGTTTTTGAAGAATGCCGGCGGTGGTATCCGCAGGGGATAGCTCATATTCCCCGGACTTGATTTTGTTTTGATTGTTTTCGAGGTAGGCCAGAGTCCGGAATATAGTTGCGCTCCGAATCAGTTTCCTCGATTCAAGCGCGAGGGCGATTTGTTTTAAATGCGACCCTGGCTTGATCTCCAGAACCACCGGGGAGCCTTTTGGGTCGGCGGGGCGGTGGGCTTCATAATAAAAACGCCATCCCAAAAACCACGCCAGGCTGATTCCCAAAAACAGAATGGTTAATAAAGCCTGTTTGGAAATTTTCATCTTTTCCGTTTTTCCGTTACTCCGCTCCGCCGGCCTTCAGGCGTTCGCAGGGTCGGCAAGCGCAAGTTTCATTTGGGAAAGAAAGCGGTCGTTTTCCTCGCGGGTTCCAACGGTGACGCGCAGACAGCCCGTCAGGCGGGGATGGGAACCCAGGTTGCGAATCAACACGCCCCGGTCGGTAAGAGTTTTAAATAAGGCGTCCGCTTCTTTTACGCGAAACAAAATAAAATTCGAGTCCGATGGGAAAACCGTTACTTCGGGGATTTCCGCGAGTGCCGTCATCAAGCGGTCTCTCTCTTTGGTTATGGCTTCGATTTGAGTTTCAATCATCGAAAAATTGGCCAAGAGTTTTTCCGAAATGATTTGCGAGACGGAATTGGAGTTGTAGGGCAAACGGACTTTATTGATGTTTTCGACGATATAGGGATGGGCGGCGCCGTATCCAACGCGGAGTCCGGCCAGCCCGATTTTTGAAAGGCTCCTCAACACCACCAGATTGTTGTGACGGGCCATTTCCGCAACGAAGGTTTTGCGGGAGAAGTCCTGGTAAGCCTCGTCCAACACGATAATCCCAGGGAAATTTTCAACGATCTCCTGGATGGCGTCCGCAGAGAAGCAGTTGCCCGTCGGGTTGTTGGGATAGCTGAAAAACAGAATTTTTGGATTTTTAGGAGCGATGTTTTTCAGAAAAAAATCGGCGGTAAAATCCCAGTTTTCGTCCAGCGGAACGGCCAGCGGTTCCACGCCCATGCTCTGCGCGATGATGGAGTACATGGCAAACGTGGGATCGGGAAAGGCGACGCAATCGCCGCTCTCGCAAAAAATTTGCAACAGGATTTGGATCAATTCGTCGGAGCCGTTGCCGACGACGATTTGATTGGCGGCGAGGCCGATTCTTTTGGCGATGGTTTCGCGAAGCGCCAGGCAGGCCGGATCGGGATACCGGTTCAGCTCCAAATCCCCCAACTGGATTCCCAGGGAGTGCAGAAGTTCGGGCGGCGGAGGGTAGGGGCTTTCGTTGGCGTGCAACTGAACTTCGCAGTCAATCGCGTCGACATGGTACGCCTTGAGTTTTTTTATCGCCGGACGGACTTTCGATTCCAAATCAATGTTCGACATTATCCCTCGCCTTCCGATTCCAGAAGCGCCTGGATATCCTCCGATGGAGCCTGGAAGCGTTTGGATTCGCACGGCGCCACGCGGAAGATGGAAAGAATGGTACTCGCCGTTTCCTCCACGTCGCGATTGGCGACCACATAATCGTACAGTTTATAGCGTTTGATTTCTTCCCTCCCCACCTGGATGCGTTGTTCGATTTTTTCTTCCGGCTCGGTGCCTCTTCTCACCAAACGCCTGCGCAATTCGTCCAGGGAGGGCGGAACGATAAAAATATAAACGCCTGGGAATGTCATGTTCCTGAGCGTCTGTACTCCCTGAACGTCGAGTTCCAAAAGGACGTCCCAGCCGTTTTCCCTGGCCTCGTCGATGGTTTGACGCGCGGTTCCATAGTAATTATTGTGGACTCTGGCCCATTCCAGAAACTCGTTTTTTTCGAGGCGCGCTTTGAACTCGTCTTCGGAAATAAAAAAATAATCTTCGCCGTCGACTTCGTTTTTCCGGGGGGAACGGGTGGTGTGGGAAATCGAAAGTTTTAGATTGGGGGCCAGTTCTCTCAGCCGTTTGATGACGGTGCTCTTGCCCGTTCCCGAAGGCGCTGAGAGTATATAGGATATGCCTTCGGTTTTCATGGCGCTTTGAAAATACAGGGAATTTGGAAAAGGAATTAAAAGAAGCCGGAACGGCTCATTCTATATTTGCCAATTGCTCGCGTATTTTTTCCAGTAGGCTTTTGATTTCGATCACCCTGCTGGATACCTGTGAATCGCTGGTTTTGGAACCGATGGTGTTGACCTCCCGGTTGATTTCCTGGGTGATGAATTCCAGCTTTCGCCCCACCGGTTCGTCTTTTTCCAATAAAATTTTGAATTGCTCCAAGTGACTGGCCAACCGCGTGATCTCTTCGCTCACGTCGCATCGGTCCGCCATGACGGCCACTTCCTGCGCCAGCCTGTCGGGATCCAGATCCACTCCCTCGTTCAGGGTTTTTACCTTCTCTCCAAGCCGCGTCTGATATTCCTTCAAAATATCCGGTTGCCGGGTTTTGACGGTCTCCAATATCTCCTCGACGGATTCGATTCGGCTCAATACGTCCTGATGCAGGTTTTTGCCTTCCGTCTCGCGCATTTGCACGAGGGCGCGAAGCGAACTTTCCACCGATTGGAGAATGAGTTCGCTCTGCGATTCGTCGACCTCTAAAGGTTGGAACTTTACGATATCGCGAACCGAAAGAAGAGAATTGATATCGAGGCTCCCTTGCAGTCCAAATTCATTTTGGATCTGGCCGGCGGCCTTAACGTATTGGGCGGCGAGTCCGAGGTTGGGGATCAATTCGCAATCGGTTTCTCCGCCGTTGGTTTTATCGATGCTGATGGAAACGTCGAACGACCCGCGCGCGCAAATCCCCTTGACCAGTTTGCGGATGGGTATTTCAAGGGCGGACAGATTTTTGGGAAGGCGGGCGTTGATTTCAATGAAGCGGTTGTTGACCGACCGAATTTCAACCTTGCAGGTAACCGTCCCGTTTTGTTGTTCCGACCGGCCAAAACCGGTCATACTTTTAAGCATCCTCCATCAAACCTTTTCTATAATCATTTTATAATGGCCGTCCACCTTGTCCATGGAGACCAGGATGTGACCTTCTTTTTGCAGGTTGCCGGGAATGTTGTCCGACGATTCTCCAGAATCCACCAACACCTCTAACCGTGCGCCTTTTTCCAGACTCTCAATTTGAAGTTTGGTTTTGACGTAGGTATTGGGGTACTTCACGCCCAAAAGGTCGATGGATTTGAGAACCGCTTGTTTGTGATCCCCGTTTCCAGACGCGGCGCCTGCGGGTTTTGCGGCGCTGCCTGTATTGCCGGTGGAGCCGACGCGGATGCGCAGGGATTTATCCCGCTTCATTTTTTGATAAGCGTCCTGGCTGTCCTGAGCCAGTTGTTGCGCTTCCTTGTAGGCTGTTTGCGTTTGCGCCAGGTCCGCGCTTTCCTGCATTGCCGTGAAACGTTCGGCGATTCCTTCAAAGCTTTCCGAAACGATTCCGGTTTCCACCATGAGCGATTGAAATTTCTCCAGGGTTTGCCTGTCGTCGGAAAAATCCATGCCTTCCGTCATCAGCAAGGCGTGCGCGTAAGCGGCGATGGCTCTATTGGAGTGCCGCGCCGCTTCCGCAACCGAGTCTTTTTCGATCGCCAGCTTGGCCTGGAACAGGGCGCGGTCGCCCACGGCCATATGGTCCTGGATGATGTCCGTCATGGCTCCAGCGCATTCGCCCTGGCCGCGATCGTCCAGCGAAAACTTTCCCTTCGAGAAAAAATCGATGTAGGAATCGGGGGCCTCTTCTATTGGGGGCAGGTTTTTCAAGTCCTGGAGCAAATCGGTGAAATATTTTTTCCCCATCCGGTCGAAATAATCCGAAAAGGTTTCGTCGCCCTTTCTGTTTTCCTTGTAATTGTCCATTGAGAGGCTCACGGCGGCGGCCACATTCTTCGCGGGAATTTTGATGACCGGGGTTCCAAAATCCGCCCTGTCCTCCGTCACCCTTCCGCCCATCATCACCTCGTAATGCGGCGTCAGTACGCCGTTGACCTTCTTGGCGCCGCCGTTAAAACCCATGGAGGCGATGTGGTGCTGACCGCAGGAATTTGGACAGCCGCTGATTTTAATCGAAACCCCGTCCATTCCCTGGGACGACGTGTACTTGTTGATGGTGTTTTCCGTGAGGGTGGCGGCCAGGCCGCGCGAATGGGTGATGCCCAGGTTGCAGGTTTCGGAACCGGGACAGCAGGTAATGTCCTTCAACTCTTCGGTGCCCGATTTGTGCAGGTCGATTTTTTTCAACTCGGCGAACACCCTGCCGAAGGCTTCTTCTTTAACCCAGGGGATCATGACGTTTTGATGAACCGTGAAGGTTAGACTTCCGCCTCCGTGGTCCTTGGAAATTTTGCCAATAGCGCGCGCTTGCGGGATGGTCATGTCTCCCAGCAACAGTTTGATCTGAACGTTATGGAATCCGTCTTGTTTTTGCGCGCAGGTGTTGCGGGACTTCCAGTTGATGAAATCCGGGTCGGCGTCGAATTCGCTCGCGGGTTCGCCGGTCGCCGTCGCGGGAATCCCCGTATCGGGCGCGTCAATTTCCGGATAGGTGGTATCGGCCAACGCTTCGAATTCCTCTTTGACCAGTTCGCGGACTTTTTCCAGGCCCAGTTTGTCGAGCACAAATTTAAATCGCGCCTTGTTGCGGTTTTGCTTGTCGCCGTATTTGTCGAAAACGCGGACAATCGCCTCGCAGGTGCGAAGCAGGTCGCCGACGGGTAAAAAATCGGTCAACATCTGCGCCGAATGCGGGGAGGAACCCAATCCGCCGCCCATCAGCACGCGAAAACCGCGAATCTCTTTGCCATTTTCATTTTGGACTCTGGCGTTCAACCCGATATCGTGAATGGGCGCCAGGCCGCATCCGCGACAGCCGCCAAAGCTGATTTTGAATTTGCGCGGCAGGTTTTGGGTCGTTTGGTGCCGGAGCAAATACTCGGAGACGGCTTGGGCGTAAGGGGTTGCGTCGAAATATTCTTCCTTGCAGGTTCCGGACTTATGACAGGCGGTGACGTTGCGCACGGTGTTTCCGCAGGCTTCCCGCGTGGTGATTCCATGCTTTGACAGGAAGGTCATCGCTTCCGGCACGTCTTTTAATTTTACGTAATGAAACTGGACGTCCTGCCGCGTCGTTACGTGCAGGATACCGTGAGAATACTTTTCCGCGTAATCGGCCAGAACTTCCATCTGGTCGGAAGTGATGCGGCCGTAGGGCAGTTTGGTGCGCACCATTTGTTCCTCTTCCTG
>JAJDBD010000005.1 GCA_029261575.1 Nitrospinaceae bacterium
GATCGTCGGCGTAGTCCGCATCGGTTTTTCCCAGAACACGCAGTCGGCGAGCTTGTTTGTGGCGACAGCCGTGCCCGCAGGAACGGCTTTAGAGTTCGCCGCCGTTGGCGCGACGGAATAAGGATGGCTCTTGCGGACGCATTGCATGCACCGCTCCAGTTCGTCTTCAAACCGGACGCGCTCGAACGCCGTCGCAACCGATCCCTCTTCCAACTGCATTTCCGTGATCCACAAGTCCTTGAGCGTGATCGCGCCGACCTCGGCTTTAACCTCGATCTCTATCCCGTTAGAGCAGTCACCCATCGAGACATTTTCAAATTTAAGCATTGTGTCGGTAGCGTCCGGGACAGATATCTGCCCGCTATTAGCGATTTCCGTCACCGCGCTGAAATTATCGGTGGCGTTGGCCTTGCGCAGGGTGAGCGTGTAATTCACCGACGCGCCGGTGGACTGTTTGACCAGGCATTGGAACGAGGCGACCAGGTTTTTTAAATCCTCGGCGACGCGGCTCTCGATGCGGTGGCGCCAGAAGACGATCCCGGTACCGGTGATCGAAGCCTGAATTAATTTTATGCACTTACCAGACAGGCCCGGCCCGTCTGTCGCCTGGTCGGCGGTTCCCGCGCTCACGGCCGTTCCGGTCGCCATGACTTGCCAGCGGTCGGCTGGAAACCCGTAAGCGTCTTTAACCAGCGTGAACGGGTCCACGCGCTGATGGACCTTACAGGTCCCGTTGTCGATTTTGTTTTTTCCCGGCAACCCGACGAAGCTGTCGCCTTTATATTTTATGGTCATGGTTTAGAATCCATTTAAGATTTAAAGGAAGAATCCCCCCAGCCCCCTTTGCAAGGGGGGGGCAATTAAACGATGGGTTTGACGTTGTAATGGACGACGGCGGTGACGCCGTTGCCCGGATCGGTCGTTCCCACGGATTTTATTTTCAGACCCAGATCTTCCAGCGTGCCGTAGGACAATCCGGCGATGGAACTTTTCTGTTTCGTCGCGCCGTCTGCCAGGGTTGCAATTTTCGTTTGCTCCGCGCCGTCTTTCAGGAAGTCTACGGTCAACGCCGCGCCAGCCGGAGCCTCGCGGGCAAACAGGGCGACGCCGGTAATATCGACCGCTTCCTCGAACTTGAATCCGTCGAACACGATCTCCTCGTCGACGGCCTGGCCGTAAATGGGAATCGACAAATGGTTGATAGCCATCTGGTCGACCTTGTCTTTGAACTGATCCTCGCCGTTTTTCCAGTTGACGTTTCCCTGGTCCGGCTTGGCGATATTCAATCGTGTGGTTTGCGTAGGCATTCGTCACCTCAAATTAGACGGGGCGTTGATAGGTGTGTTCGACCGTGAACTCCAGGGTGTCGCTGATCCCCTTGTTTTTTGCGGCGAAGACGATTCGGTTGAGCATGGAACCTAGGGTCGCGGCGTTGAACAACGCCAGTTCCGTTATGTTCCCCGAACCTTCCCCGGAACCGAAACTGGAGACATAAGTCACCTTGTTTCCGGTCCGCGTTTTGGAGGTCAGCGCCTTGCGAAAGTTTTCCGTTTCAAGCGTGGTGTCCGCCGCCGCCTCGGCGGTCAATCCCGTGCCGATGGCCATGTAGCCCATACTGGCCTCCGTCGGCGCGGTCAACATCTGGTCCGCAATGTGGTTCAGGCCGTTGTCAACAATCATTCGTTTCGTGCTCCTCGTCTGTGGTGTGATTCGATGCGAAGGAAGGATGTTGATACGCGATCAACTCCTGTTCCTCCAGAATATTTCCGTCGGCGTCCAGGCGCCGGATGCGAATTTTTTCCTGGGCCAGCGGGCCGACGTCCTGTGTTGGTTTTTCCGTCATGACAAAATCTCCCTGCCTCCGTAACCGGAAAGGCCGTAAAGTTGAATTCCATAACCCTGGGAATTGTCCGTGTAGACAAGCTCCGAAATGCGAGCGGTCTCAAAAGTGCGCCAGCGCTGGGCGAGCGACTCGGCGACCGCCGTCGCGTCCAGATCCCAACAACGGAACACGGGAGCGTCGACGTCTTCCCATCCGCCGTAACCGGAGAGGGAATAAGGTTGCGCGCCGTATCCGCCGCTCAATCCCGCCACCATGGCGACCTCGGCGACCGCCGCGGCGCTGGCAACGCTTCCCAGCCAGGAAACCGCAAAGCTTTCCGCCAGTTCCTGAGTATCAACCAACAGGGGCTGGAGCAAAGTCTGTAAAATTTCTGTAGCCTCGGCGGACTCGAAATGCGCGGATTGGTCCAATGTAAAAACCGCCTCCGCTGGGGAAATCGATTCCGCTAATACGGAAAACAACTGGTGGGAGACCGCTTCCGCGCCGACGGCGCCCTCGAACAAACTCTCCTGGATCAGCATGATCGGGACGCGCAGGTCCAGCCGAATCGCGTCCATCGAATCCTTCGTCGCCGAACCGACCCGGCGTTCCACGTCGGCGACGCGCGCAATTACGGATTGCATATTGTTCAAGGGATGCGTGAAACTGACGACGTCGCCGCGCTCCAGTTCCATATTGTCCAGAAAAACCTCGACCGTTAAAAAGGTGGACGGGTACGCCTGGTCGGCGAGGTAAAAATCCGCCAGGTCGCGCGCGGTATCGGCGGAGCGGACCCATTGGAACTCGAATGCTTCGGGCGCCTCGCGCTTGCCGAACAAGCTTTGGCTGACGGCGTCTTCGACCACGCAAGCCTGTGGATAAGAATCGCCCGCGGGATCGTAGTTGTATTTGAGTTCGATGCGGTTGACCAGTTCGGAAAACCCCGACCGCCGCGCCCGGACCCGGCTTCGCCCCTTGGCCTCTTCAAAACGAATCATATCGCTGGAAAGGGATTTGACCGGCGTCGCGCCCTGCGAGGTATTGAGCGGAAGAAATTGCAGGCGCGCCTTGCCCAGCGAATCCCAGAACAGTTTGGAGCGGCTCTCTTTTTCCCATGGCGTCCACAAGGTTTGCAGAGACGTTTTTTTATCGATCACGCCCGCGAATTTGTATCCGCCCGCGACTGCCTGGTCGAACAGGGTTCCCGCCGCGCCAAAAGACGCCGCGTCGATATCCGTTGCCTGCAACCCTGCGAGTTTCAGCAGGCTCCATTTGAAAACGTGGTCCGGGCGTTCGATCAGAGAGTTTGCCGTCCCGGTGACGGCGCCCGCCGCGTCGTCCGTCGCGCCTTCCACGTCGGCGGTGATTTCCAGGGTCGGTTCGTATTTGGGAACGCCAAACTCCACCTCGAAAAAAACATGGACGATGTAAGACGCGCGCCCGTCCAGAGCGCCCACATACGACACGTCCGCCTCCTGACCCAGAAACCAGTCCCAACCGGAAACGGATTGCGTCAGGTCGAAATATTCCACCACCGCCCGGCTGGATTTTTCCTGCGTCGGATTTTCCAGCGTGGGAACGATCCCCGAAACCGGAGTCAGTCCGCCGGAGCGCGCCAGCGTGGAGAGCGTTCCCGCCGGGACGGAGTTCACCCCGCCGGTTTTGGCCAGGGGCAAAGGGCCGCCGGCCAGAGCCGCGACGTTTCCGCTTTTGGACGTGGACCCGCCAGTGGGCGTGATTTCGTTGAAGGTATTGGAGGCGTAATAGACCCGCCGCGTACAGGATTTGATCACCGCGGAAATCGCGCTGAACCCCAGACGGTTGAGAGTGATGGAACTGCCCGGCGCGCCGTCGACCTTGGCTTCCTTGATGTATTCGATCAACTGACCGCTTTGGGATACGCGGAAAATCAGCGCGTCCGGATCGCTGTTGATCGCTATCCTGGCTGGAAAACTGGAGATGCTGTAAGTTGGCGCGTCGCTCAACGCCGTGTCGCCCAGGGCAATCGAGTACTCGGCGCGGATGGGCGTTCCTATGCTCGCGCTCAAGGGATCAAAGGCGATGGTATGGGCCGTATTCAGGTTCACGTAATTTTCGCCGTCGACTCCGCTGATCGCACGCTGGAAAACCGAGCGTTCCGCGTTGGTGCTCGCGATGTGGCTGTGACTGTCGTTGACCAGGGCGAACGTTAGGTCGTCGGTATGGTTGTGGTCTATATCCGTCGTGCCGTCGATATCGTCGCCCTGGTCGTGCGCCAGATCCACCGAGCCGCCGATGGTTTCCAGATGGTTGTGCGCGATGTCGACGTTGCCGCCGATGCTGATCCGATCGTTGGCGTTGGGTTTTTTGAGGGTTCCCAAAAGGCCCGTCGAGGTAAGAGAAACCTGGATGGAATCGTTGGGAAGTTTTTCTTCCTCGTAATGTTCCACTCCCAACAACGCCCGCTTGATGAAGCCCCGGTCGGGCATGGCCGTGGTTTGTTGCAATTTCAGGGACGGCGCCGCCTGGTTGATTTCCGCCAGGGAAGTCACCGCGTCCGGGTCCATGGCATTCGCGGGGTTGATCGCGGTATTGGCGGGAGCGACCGCGTCAAATTCCATGCGCAGAAATTGCGAGTCGTTGGCGACGATTTTTTGCGGTTGGGAAAAAAACGTCGCCTCGCCCTTGGAAAGATCGACGGAATATTCCGCCGGGTCCGCCGGTTGACCGCCGATTTTTAAATTGGCGATGCTGTTGACCCCGTACGCCGGGTCGCTGAACAGGAACCGGTGATCGTTGATTTTCTGTACGGCCTTGTCGCCGTTGTAATGCGCCTGCGCGATCCCTCCCGTTCCGCCGGTCGCGCCCACGGACTGACACCCGGTGAACGAGTCGGCGGTTTTTCCCGCGTAGGAAACGACGTCCGTGTCGACGACCAACTGACCGGAAGGAGAAAACGCTTCCGTGGAGCGGACCTTTAAAACCGTGTCGCCCGGAATTGCGACCGAGGACAGCTCCGTTTGCGGCGCCGCGCGCACGGGGAGTCCCGGCGTTCCTTCGACCTTGCCGATCACGATGGGCATGGTTTTGCCCAGCGCGCCGGGTTCTGCGTGCGGAAACTCTGCGGACTGAATTAAATGTCCCGTTTGCAGGGCGCCCAGGCAGGCGGAGACGGGGACCAGGTCGAGGCGGCACAGCGCCTCGTCGTATTCGATGGGCGCGCGAACGGCGTCGGACAAAATTTCCACCAGATCGCCCGCGCCCAGACTCTCTCCCTCGAACCACTGGTACAACGTCGCCTTGGCCGTCTCCGGCGGGTAGGAATTGAACAGTTCGGAAAATGCAAGCGGCGTCGATTCCTGAAAATCGGCGGGCAGGTTCAACACGGCGATGCGCGCGTCCACGTCGTCCGCCGGAGGGTCGCGATCCTGATCGATTGAAGCCCCGGCGCCGCCCCAGCTTTGGACCAGCGCCAGCCAGTCCTGTCCCGCCGCGTTCAATTTTGTTTGATCGGACGCGGAACCGCGATCCGTCAGGCGCACGGTTTTTGCCGGCAGGCCGTTGATCGACGGCCAGTCGATTCGCAACAGAACGACCGGAACGTGGGCCTTCTTGTTTTTTGCGGCGGCGAAGGAAGCGGTGAACGTTCTCATAGGGGGATCGGCGATGGGGGTGAAATTTTATTACGTGGAAATTTTTTGCGGAGGAGCGTTGAACACTTCCATCTTGTCCTCCACGGAAACCTTGATTTGCTCCTGCCGTTCGCGGACCGCCTGGACAACGCGCGATCGGCAGATATTGTGCAGGTGCTCCTTCCATTCCGCCAGCGACCGCAGGTCGGCGTAAAAACTTTGGCGCAGGCACGTCATGTGCCGAAACACGGACCGCCCCTCGGCGTTCAAAACTTCCACGGGAATGAAGACGGAGTCGCCCTGTTCCCGGATTTCGTCCCCGCAAATGGAGAATTGCAGGTCGTCGATGCGAATCTCTTTCCAATCGATCATGATTTCCTCGGCGATAAAAAGTTGGATTATTCTTTTCTCAAAACCACGGAGGCGGCAAAGCGTTCGCCGGGTCCGCAGTTAAAATCGAACTCGTTGACCCAGCGAACCGAATGGAGAACGCCGTTGGGGTCCTGGTACTCAAAAACGTTGAGGGCTTTTTTCACCGCGTCGTAAAAAATGAGCGCGGCGTCGCGGTCGGTTGTGGCAAGCCGCGCAAACGCAAGTTCGAAGCGGCGTTCGCGGGTTCCCTTGTCCTGAACGTAGAGAGCGCCGCCCGCCGCGCCCGCTATTTGCTGACCGGCGTAATCGACGATTTCCCTGGAGTCGAAACCCGGTTGCCGCGCCGGGACCCATTGGGTTGTCGGCGCCGCGAACGTTGGGAAATAAAATCCGATAGCCATAATTAAATTTTTGAGTTTGAGGTTGAGTCCTGAATTGTCAGGCTGAGCTTGTCGAAGCCTCGCCTTTATTTTCTCTCGCCCTTCGACGAGCTCAGGGTGACAAGACGGAAATATTTGCGCCGTTTGAAGGCGCTATCCAAAAGCGGCAACAATCTCCACGTCGAATTCCGTGGCGGAAACGAAAACGTAAACTTCGCCTTTTTTAAAACGCCGGTCGCGCGTCGAAACTCCGCTCACCCGCGCGCCGATCCCCAAATCGTTTGCCTCCGTCGCCTGCTTCTGCAATACGTGCTCGACGTTCTCGACGATAGCGTGATGATTGGCCATACCGGCCTGAGCGTCGCGGTCGAACGAAACTGTATTGGCTTCGACGCGAACGACGGTCGCGATTTCGGTCGCGCTGATCTGCTCGGACTTTTTGGGTTGCGCGTTGGGGACGACGGCAATGGCCGGTTGGTCGCGGTTGGGAAAATACATTTCTCCCTTGCCGTCCTGCAGGGAAAATCCGCGCGGATAGGATTCGATAATTTTAACGTTGGCGGCGTTGCCCAGCCAGGCGTCGGCGAGCAGGGTATCGCGAACCGCGCTTGCGACGGCGACGTAATCGGTCATTGAGATATCCTTCGGAAAAAATCAATCTGGTCCGACGCGGAAATGCGCGCGAACCTCGGCTGAATATCCAGAACCGATCAGGGTGAGGACGTTTGAAACGCCGGTAATACGGGAGCTTGTGGAAAGAAAAAAGGAGGGGAGTAAGGGTCCAGACGCCTTTACTGTCTTATCGCTACCAAATATCTTTTGAAGGCCGTGTTTGGATTTTAATCCTTGGGCAGACGACTGCGGTCGATTTCGCGGACGATGTGTTGGCCGTTTCCGGCGGAGCGGATTTCATACGAGGCGCCGACAAGGAAGATGTTGCCGATCACGATATCCTTGGTGATGATCAGCGTGACGGTACTGCCCTCTTCGCCTTTCAAATGTCCGGTCCACGCCCAGGCGCCGGAGCGGTTCCTTTCCAGGCGGTCGAGCTCGGCGTCGTAGGCGGCGTCGTCAAACAAATTCAGGCGCAGGGTTTTGACCTTCGGGGAATACGCGTCCAGCGAACCGTCTTTCTCGCGGATGGAGTCCAGGTCGAGGACCGCGAGGCGACTGCGTTTGACAAAATTTCCCTTTGCAAGCGGCGAGTCGCTTTGCGCTTTTGTTTTGGGTTCCAGCAGAAGTCCGGCGGGCGCCGAATCCTTTGAGGCGCAGGCCCCACCCAGCATTCCCGTAAGTAAAATCAAAACCATCGCCAGTTTCGTGTCGGCTTTCATATTGCGCTTCCTTACCAAGGGTTAACGGTCGCCGCGTCTCCAAATATCATAGCGTAAACCTTCAGCCTTTGCCGCATCAATTTTTTTCATTATAAACTTTGCGCGCTTGCCCACACGCGCTCCGGAGATATTCCCCGGTCGGGGCGGGCGTCTGCGTCCAGGCCTTCCGGTTGCAGGGTACGGTGGCGCTCTGCGGGGATTTCAAACGCGCCGCTGTGCCGGGGGTCGGTGACGAAATGCAAGGCGACGGTCGGCGTCTCTAACGCGAAACCGACATGCATGGGTCCGGTGTTTCCGGTGACCATGGCCTTCGCCTGGCCGATCAAATAACAATCTTCCTTGAACCCCAGATCGTCGGTGGTCGCAACGCGCGCCGGGTCGAGGCGCGCCGCTATTTCGCCGATGGCGTTACGCTCCAAAGGTCCGCCGCCCAGAACAATTTTCCAGTCCGTTTGTTCCAATGCAAGCTCCGCCAGGGCGGCGAATTGTTCCCCCGGCCAACGTCGGTTCGGAGCCGAGACGCCGACGTTCAGGTAAAGGTATTCGCCGGGCGTAAGATTCAAACGCTCCAGCGTCGCCTGTCCCGCCGCCTTCTCCTCAGCGCTGAAAAAAATTTCCATCTGCCCGCCCGCCGGTTGGGCGCCCATCCGTTGGACCATCTCCAGGCGTTTTTGGACGCCGTGGGTCGAGTCGGGCAGTTGAATTTTGCGCTCCGCCGCCAACCAGTCGAAGGGTTGATGAGCCAGTATGAGGTCGTGGGATTTGAATTGGAGAATGCGACGGGCGTCTTTATTGGCGTGGAAAATGAGGATGCGGTCGTAGGGTTCCAGGGCCAGCCGCAGTTGGAGTCCCAACTGGCGATACCATTGCTTTTGGTAAACCAGCAGGCGGTCGATCCAGGGATTGTTCCAGAACAGCGGAACCCATCGGCGGTCGACGAGGTAATCGATTTTCAAATCGGGAAACGACGTCTTCAACGCCCGCAGGGCAGGGGTCCCCCAAAGACTGTCGCCCATCCCCGTCGAACTGATGATCAATACCTGCTTCAGGTTGCCCAAAACTATTCGCCATGAAAGAGTTGATATGCTAGATTATCTTTAACATGCAACCGCGCTTCAGGAAAATATTTTTGTTTTGAAACCCCTCCACATACTTCACTCGGAAGCCGCCGTCGGCTGGGGCGGCCAGGAAATTCGAGTGTTCCAGGAAAGCCGATACCTGGCGGAAAATGGCCACCGCGTATCGATTGTGTGCCAGCCGGAAAGCCCCCTCGCTAAGCGTTGCGAAAAATATCCGCATCCCAACCTTGCCTGCTATCCCGTTAAAATGACGAGTCCCGTCAGCCCCGGCGATTTCATCTCCGTGTACCGGCAGGTCAAACGCTTGCGACCCGACCTTGTCCACACCCACAGTTCCATAGATAGCTGGCTGGTTTCGTTCAGCGCCCGAGCGCTGGGGATTCCCATTGTGCGTAGTCGGCATGTATCGATCCCGGTGAAAAACTTTTTCCCCCGAAACTGGGTCTACACCGGGTTTCCGAAACGCATCATCACCAGCGGCGAGGCGGTGTCCGAGGTGATGCGCGGATTGAACGGGATCAAGCCTGCGCGGGTGACGTGTATTTCCGCCGGCGTGGACATGCGGCGTTTCGATTGTAAAATTTCCGGTCGGGCGATCCGCGACGAATTAAAATTGTCGCCGGAGCAAACGTTGGTCGGCAAGGTGGGCGTGGTGCGAAGCTGGAAGGGACACGGTTTCTTTTTGCAGGCCGTCGAGGAAATAGCGAAAGAGTTCCCCGACGTTTGCTTTGCGATCGTGGGAGACGGGCCGGGCTTTGCGCAAATGAAGCAAAAAGCGGCGGACCTTAATTTACCAAATCGCGTTTTCGTTTTGGGACACCGCGAGGACGTCCCGGAGATCATGGCCGCGCTGGACGTTCTGGTCCTGGCCTCCACGGCGGGCGAGGGAACGCCGCAGGTGATTCCCCAGGCGTTTGCCATGAAGACGCCCGTGGTCGCCACCCGCATCGGCGCCATTCCCGATCTTTTGGGCGAAGGCGAGCGCGGCGTTCTGGTGGAACCGGCCAACGGTTCGGCTTTGGCCGCAGGCGTCGCCGAAGCGCTGAGAGACCCGGACGCTCGCGCCCGACGCGCCGAAAAAGCTCGCGAGTTTTGCCGACGCGAACTGACGTTTGAAATGATGATGGACAAAACCCTCCGAGTGTACCGCGAGGTTTTGGAAGAAAATCCGACGCGATGAGAATCTCTTTTTTATTGCCGCATGTATTTTTATCCGGCGGGGTCAAAGCCCTGCTGGAATACGCCAACCGTCTGCAGGCCATGGGATGCGCGCCGCAACTGATTGTGCCCGCTCCCAAACCGAAGTGGTACCGGTTGGACGAAAAAGCGCTCCGCCTGACGTGCGGCGCGCAAAGCCAGGACCCCGGGAGCGTCGATTGGTTTGACAACCGCGTTCCCTTGATCCAGGTTCCGGAAATCGCTTCGCGTTATCTGCCGCCCGCCGACGTTCTTATTGCCTCGTCCTGGGAAACCGCTTACGCCGCCTCCTCCCTGCCATCCGACCGGGGAGAAAAATTTTACTTCATTCAACATCACGAAATCTTGTGGACCCGATACGTCCAAAAAGCGAAAGCGACCTACCGCATGCCTTTTAAAAAGCTCGTCATCTCGTCCTGGTTGAAACAAATCCTTAAAGACGAGTACGGCGAGGAGTCCCATTTGCTGACGACGCCGGTGGACGACAAGCAGTTTTACCCCGGCGACGGAGAGAGGTCCGGCCCGGCGAAGCGCGTTTGTCTGATGCATCACAATTACGATTGGAAAGGGTTCCAGGACGGAGCGCGGGCGTTTTCGCTGGCAAAGTCACGGGGCGCTCCGGTGGAGCTTGTGGTCTTTGGGGGGAAACTGGAACAACCGGAACCCCTGTTCCGGGAAATGGGATTTGAATGCGAATACCATTATCGTCCGCTCGGGAAGCGTTTGCGGGAAATTTTTTCTTCCTGCGATATCTACCTGTGCCCCAGCTGGCACGAGGGTTTGGGCATGCCGCCGATGGAGGCCATGGCCTGCGGTTGCGCGTTGGTCACCACCGACACCGGGGGCTGTCGGGATTACGCCCTGCCCGGAAAAACTGCGCTGGTCTCCGCGCCGCACGACGTCGAGGCGCTGGCAAAAAATCTTGCGGCTCTGGCAAACGACGAATCCTTGCTGACCCGGCTCGCCATGCAGGGACGGCAAAAAATTCAAGAATTCAACTGGGAGCGCAATTGCGAAACGCTGGCGGCGCTGTTCAAACAATCGCTGGAGGCGCGCCGACCGTGAAGATCGCCGTCGTCCGGCAAAAATACGCCCTGTATGGCGGCGCGGAAAATTTTTCACTGGAATTTATCCGTCAGTTGGCCGCCGCCGGACACGAAGTTCACATCTTCGCCAACCAATGGACCGGCGAGGCGGAGGCCAATATTTTCTTTCATAAAGTTCCGGCCCTCCGGATCAATTCCTGGTTGCGCGTCTGGTCGTTCGCCTGGTTCGCACGTCGGCTCTTGAGCAAGGAGCGCTTCGACGTGATCCAGAGCCACGAGCGCACCTGGCGGCAGGACGTCTACCGCGCCGGCGACGGGTGCCACAAGGAATGGCTCGAACAACGCGGGAAATACCTTTCCGGGTTCCGGCGCTGGCAGATGAAATGGAGTCCGTTTCACCGCTTGGTTTTAAAAATCGAGCGGGAGTTGTTCGCCCCCGGCAATTACAAAAAAATCGTCGCCATCTCCGACCTCGTTAAAAAAAACATTCACAAACATTATGCGGTTCCGGACGAAGACGTTGTGGTCGTTTACAACGGCGTGGATTTGGAGCGGTTTCATCCCGATAAGCGGGCGTTGCACAGAGACGCGGTTCGCGACGCGTTGCGGGTTCCAAAGGACGCGGTTCTATTTTTATGCGTCGGGTCGGGATTTGAGAGGAAGGGCGTCCGGTTTTTGCTGGAGGCGACTCAATACCTGGACGCGAAAGCGGACTGGCGGATACTGGTCGTCGGCAAGGGGAATTGGGAGCGTTATCTAAAATACGCCCCGGAACGCCTGCGCCCGCGTTTGATTTACCGCGAGCCGGTGAAGGATTTGGAACGGTATTACGCGGCGGCGGACGCCTTTGTCCTGCCGTCGATTTACGAGCCGTTCGGCAACGTCAATCTGGAAGCGCTGGCGTCGGGATTGCCGGTTGTGACCACACGCTTTTGCGGGGCGGCGGATATCATCGAGCATGGAATCAACGGTTTGATCGTGGAGGATCCGGGAAACAGGGAAGAGATTGCCGCGAATATGAATCGTTTGATGAGGAACGAGGAGAGGGAGGGGATGGGCCGCCTGGCCAGAATAGTCGCAGAAAAGTTTCCTCCAAGCCGTAACACTGGCGCAATGCTCGGGCTTTACAAGGAATTGTCAGCCATTTCCTGTCCTTGACAGAGTTACATTCCGACCAACCAGCGGTCCATCCCCTCCCTGGGGGATTATGATGAAGCAACGCTGAATTTAATCAGCGGATCTTTTAATCTAAAAAAAGGAAATTGAGTTCACCGGATCCGGATGTTCCAGGTCCAGCCGCTCTCTTACCCATTTCGGCACGCCCATGCGTCCGGAACTCGTCAGGGTGATGTTGTCTTCCATGGTCTGAAAGTTTTTCCAATGAAGTTTGCTCAATTCATCGCTGGGAATTGTGCTTTTCAATTCGCCTTTTTCACTGAGAACTCTCACTTGGTAGAGCATATGGCACCTCTCGGTTCGGTTTATCTCTCTTTTCTATTACCAGAGAAATTGCAAGATGTTTGCCAAAGCGTACCGAATCAGGGTAAAAAACGACAAAGGCTTTTATTTATAATAAGTTAAATGTTTTTTAAAACAGGGTGAACCCGTCTCAATTCGCAAAAAGCGTCCTATTTTGTCATTAAACCGTATGAAAAATGATACGAATGGCGGATTGGAAGGGATGGGAAATGAGAAAGATTATCAATCAAAGTTTAAAATGGCGGGAAAAAGGCGCGGAAAACTAAAAAAACTCCTCTCCCTCAAGAGCTTGTCCTGAGCCTGTCGAAGGAGGAGCGCCCACGGAGCGACGGACATAGGTGGGGGTGAACAAGTGACTTTACCTTTTGTAAAAGTTGCGCCGACTGCGGCAACTATCTATATTTTTGAATGCGCCCCGTCGCACATGGGAGAGTTCCCACTGCGCCCGCAATCGCAAATGGACATGCGCCGTTCCTCGTCCACTTTATGTTCTTTCGGTTCCTTGCCGGTGTTCAGGCGGTCGTGTGCCCCGTCGCAATAGGGTTTATTTGCCGACTCTCC
>JAJDBD010000006.1 GCA_029261575.1 Nitrospinaceae bacterium
CCGCAATGCGGCGGAAATCCCCGCCACGCCGCCGCCTATAACGACAATATCCGCCGACTCAATCTCGCTCATTTCAAACTCTGATTGTTTGTTGTTTACTGAAAATATTTACAAAATTCCAAAGACGGCGACCAGCATCAAAAGGGCCAGGCCGACGGAGGAAATAATAGCGTGCAAGGACACGTTCACTTTCCGGCTCCAGGGAACAAGCGCCAGGAAGTAAAAAAACACGCCGTATTCGATCCAGGAATTTTTGAACTGATAGTGGTTGCCGATCAGGAAGAGAGTGTACAACGCTATGACAAGATAATAAAGGTAGCGGTGAAACTTGTAGCCCTTGCGGCGTTTGTCTTTCGGCAGGATGCTGACGCCGACCATCACGTTTCCAATAACAACGAGGATGGTCGCAAACAGGAAAAGAAAAACGGGGTTGGAAAAAAGGCCCTCGAGAGTGTGGATTTGCATGGCCGACATCTACTACCAGAAAATTCGAATTAAATTTATAAGGTATTGGAGGACTGGAACGCCATTTTGCAGGATTGTTCTATTGACCTACCCCCTCTCACTGAAAGGTTGATAGATATCTTTTGTTTCCGTCACAAGAGAATCAAGTCATCAAGAAACCTTTTCCACTGCAAATCATCTTTTGTATGATCAGAAACTACTTTTTTGTATAAATGGAAATAATTTCCTCCACAGGCAGAGCTAACCAGTAGGCATCCCTTTCGCTAGGCCCTCCATCAAACGGACCTTCATTTCGTTTAGCTTTTAACACTAGCAACTTTGCAACCCTTATTTCCTCCGCCGCCTTGATGATTTTTTGTTTGCTTTCATTTCGCTTCAAATGGCCTATTAGCTTCCGTTCCTTTTTATGAAGGCTATATATTTTTTTTCGGTGTGTTGGGATGTAATTTGACATATGGTTTTTGCGACCAAAGTAAGATAACAATTACCATACTAACAAAAATAATTTCCACAAATAATACTGCTGCCAAAAAGATCAAAAAAAATGAGCGTCACCTCGCGCATTATGCCCGAAGAGCCTATAGGGTTGTAATACTATATGGCGTGATAAAAAAGTGGGGTTTTAAAGAATATATATGGGGCGGGAACCTTTGAGTTTTCTAAGAAAAAAGTGGCATGCCCAGCGGGATTCGAACCCGGGTCGCCGGCGTGAGAGGCCGGAAACGAAGCGGTCAAAATCAATCTAAAAGTTTTTCCATCTCGACCTGGAGGGGACGCAGTTTGTTTTCACAAATATCCCAAATAATATCCGCGTCGATTCCAAAATATTCGTGGGCTAAAATGTCTCGCAAACCGCACATTTTTTGCCATTCAATTTTTGGGGAAAGAGCGCGAATATCTTCCGGCAGTTTTTTAGCCGCTTCGCCGATGATTTCCAGGTTTCTGACAACTGCGTCAAAAGTTTTTTGGTCCGCAATGAAAGATTCCCGCGAAAACCCTTCCAGGTATTGTTGAATCCGCTGGGTCGACAATAAAATATCCTCAAGGAATATCTTATAGTCCCTGGGCATGAACCGCTTCCCCCAGGATGGCGTCGCGCAGGCGGGGCTTTATGGATTCGACCATGACTAAATCGACCTTCCGCTCAAACTTTTCCTCCAAATAGGCCTTCAAATCCATATAAAGGTCGAACGATTTCTTCTCAAAGTCCACCACGAAATCTAAATCGCTGTCCGCCTGTTCATCCCCGCGGGCAAACGAACCAAAAAGCCCCAAACTTCTGGCGCCAAATCCCTTGATTTCGTCCCTGTTTTCCAACAGAACTTTAAGAATATTTTCTTTCGTGGTTATCATGAGGGAAATTATAGCACAGGACGTCCATCCTCATATGGGAGGAAAGAAAGTGGGAGCACAAAGACGGCGTGGGTCGTTACGGTTAAACCACCAGGCCTTTTTGAACCAGATCTCGGTGGGCGTTTTCTACATTGGAGACGGATTGCTGGAGGTTGCCCCATGCCACCAGATCGCACAATCCTTCTTCAAAAGATATGCTGGAGGTAAAACCCAATCCGCCTAATTTGGAAACATCCGCAAAACAGTCCCGAATATCTCCGCTACGGAATTTTTGAATCACGTTGGGTTTCAAATCCTTGCCGCTCATTTTGATCAGTGTTTGGGCCAATTCAAGAATGGACGTGGGTTTTCCCGTGCCAATATTGAAAACGCCAAAATCGGATTCCGGCGTTTCCAGCAAAAACAATTTCCCCCGCACAAGATCCTTGACGTGAATAAAATCCCGTCGTTGCAAACCGTCCTCGTAAATCAAGGGCGCCTTGTCGTTTTGAATGGCGGACCAGAATATGGCGGCGGCCCCGGTGTAAGGATTGTTAAGACTTTGGCGCGGACCGTAACAATTAAAATACCGGCAAGCCACCGTGGGAAGCTTGTATGCTTTCCCGATCATCAACGAATACACTTCCTGATCTTTTTTGCTCTGCGCGTAAACCGAAGTGCAATCCAGCGGCTTGGCCTCGTCGGTGGGAACGGGTTCGACCGGCTCTCCACAATCGGGACAACGCATTTGCCAGTCGCCCTGTTTCAACTGCTCGTCCGGCCTGGCCGACGGAGCGATTTTTCCATGCTCGGAACATTCATACCGTCCCTCGCCGTACAGGCTCATGGAACTGGCGACCAGAACTTTTTCCACCTTATGTTTATCGTTCGCCAATATGTCCCATAGAACGGCGGTCCCATGAACGTTGGTGGAAACATAGCGCTCGATGGAATACATGGATTGCCCCACGCCCACCTCGGCGGCGTCGTGGATCACAAGTTCCATCCCGGCAAGAGCCTTTGCCAGCGCCGCGCGATCGCGGACGTCGCCCAGGATAAATTCGGCGTCCGCGTGCAGGTACGCGGGCTTTTCCGCCCCCGCGCCGTGAACCTGCGGATTCAAATTGTCGAACACCCGGACGCTGTACCCACGTTCTATCAAGGCTTCTACGGTATGGGAGCCGATAAAACCGGCGCCTCCGGTTACCAAAACTTTTTTGTTCATGGTCGCCTCAAGGTCTTCAAGAGAGCCTCTACTGATTGGACATTTTCACTTTTGGCAACTCGCTGGCCCTTAAATAAAGGGCCGCTCACGGCCATGAATAATTTTAGAAGCGCCCATAATTCAAAAGGAGCGTCGTGCCAAAGCGGCAGGGCCTTCTTGAGTTAACGTAAGAATTGGAAAGTATCTTTAGGGAAATTTGCCTCTCTGGGGAGAAACGGGACGACGGGAAGACTTGAACCAAGAACTAATCGAAGGAACCCATGAAAGATGGTTCACGGAAGGGCGTTACAGCATACTCGCCCTCCGCGGAGGAGTGCCGACGGGGAGACTCGAACTCCCACGGATCGCTCCATACGCCCCTCAAGCGCACGTGTCTACCAATTCCACCACGTCGGCATATTCAACCGGAAATCAGACTGCAGTTTTTTGAAAACTATTTATCAGACTCGGTCTGCACGGGTTCCTCGACTTCGCTTGGGATAACCGACTGGGATTCTTTTTTGGACGAAAACGTGGTCAGGGTCATGGAAGTGATCATAAAAATGATCGCTGCGGCGGTCGTGAGTTTGGTCAGGAAATTTCCGGCTCCGGAACTCCCAAACATGGTCTGGCTGCCTCCGCCGCCAAATGCGGAACCCATTCCGGCCCCTTTGCCGGTCTGGAGTAAAACCACCAATATCAAAAATAATGCGACAACAACATGGAGCACAACAATGATCGTTTGCATGTAAATCTCGTTAACTCGTTAATTCGTTAGTTGGTTAATTAAGCGAAGCAATGATAGCACAAAATTTTTCCACCGCCAAACTTGCGCCGCCCACCAGGGCGCCGTCTATATCGGGTCGGCCCAACAGATCCCGGCTGTTGTCCGGGGTGACGCTTCCGCCATACAGGATTCTTATTTTCAGGCTGTCCTCCGGGGTCAAAATGGATCCCAGGATCGAGCGAATAAACGCATGCGACTCCTGGGCTTGTTCCGGCGTAGCGGTTAGCCCCGTTCCAATGGCCCATACCGGCTCGTAGGCGACGACCAAGTCGTCGTCAACCTCAATCCCCTCCAACGCTCCTTGAAGTTGGCTTTTAACAACGTCTTCCGTTTGCCCGCCGTTTCTTTGTTCCAAAGTTTCGCCGACGCAAAGGATGATTTTCAATTCGCTGGATTGAGCGGACAGAATTTTTTTGTTGATCGCCGCGTCGTCCTCATGGAAAAACAGTCGTCGCTCGGAATGCCCCAATATGACATATTCGCACCCTGCGGACTTCAGCATGGCTCCGGAAATTTCTCCCGTAAAAGCGCCTTGCGGTTCCCAAAACATATTCTGCCCGGCAAGCTTTATCAGGGAATCGTTTTCCAATCGAAGCTTCAAGACGGCCAAATGCGTGAAAGGCGGAGCCAGAACAATTTCCGCGTCCGGCAAGCCGGGCAAACGTTCCTGGATTCCTGCAACCCATTCCACAGCCTCGGGAATCAGCTTGTTCATTTTCCAATTGCCTGCGATCAACGGGCGCCTCATGACCATCCTTTCAGATTAGAATTAAAGCCCCTGTTTGACGACATACTTCAACAAATCCTTCACCCGACAAGAGTAGCCCCATTCATTATCGTACCAGGAGAGGACCTTGACCATTTTACCCCCAATGACTTTGGTAGAAGGACCATCCACGACGGAAGACGCCGGGGTTCCGTTGAAATCGACGGAGACCAATTCCTGCATTTCCAACTCCAGAATTCCATTCAGCTCGTTTTCCGCGGAATCTTTAAAAAATCCGTTCACTTCCTCCGCCGTGGTTTCGCGTTCCACCTCGACCACCAGGTCGATCAACGAAACGTTTGGCGTGGGCACGCGAATGGCCATCCCGTCCAGTCTCCCCTGCAACTCCGGCAACACCAGGGAAACGGCCTTGGCCGCGCCGGTCGTGGTGGGAATCATGGAAACCGAAGCGGCGCGCGCTCGTCTCAAATCCTTGTGCGGCAAGTCCAATATGCGCTGATCGTTTGTGAAGGAGTGAATGGTAGTCATCAATCCTCTTTTGATTCCAAGTTTGTCGTTCAAAACCTTCGCCACGGGAGCCAGGCAATTGGTGGTGCAGGACGCGTTGGAAATGATCCTGTGGTCCGCAGGCGAATAAGTCGATTCGTTGACGCCCAACACAAGCGTCGCGTCCGGGTCGGTTGCGGGAGCCGAGATAATCACTTTTTTAGCTCCGGCCTTGAGATGCTTTTCAGCCCCTTCCTTCTTGGTAAACAACCCCGTGCACTCCAACACCACCTCCACGCCCAAATCCCTCCACGGGAGATTTTCCGGGTCGCGTTCCGCGAGGATACGGACGGTCTTGCCGTCGACGATCAAAGCGTTTTCGGAGCAGGAGATTTCAAATGGATTCCGGCCTTGAACGGAATCGTACTTAAACAAATGCGCCAGCGTTTTGGAATCGGTGAGGTCGTTGATCGCCACGATTTCAAAATCGGCGCAAGACGCGTCCTGAAGGATCGCCTTGAAAACGCTCCTGCCAATTCTCCCAAAACCATTGATCCCGATTTTTGTAGACATTGCCATCTCCTGACCCTAAATGGGCGGCCAAAATTTTAAATTTAAACTGGGGTTTAAATATGAGGGGTGAAACCAAAACTGATTATGCAAAAAATGAATTTTTAAGTCAACAGGACTCTTCTAAAAATTAATCATGACCGCGCCGGGCAAGCGCCCGACAGCAAGATTGATTTACAAACCCAACGTGGCTTGTACATTCACCGTATAAGCGGCGCCTATTGGGTCCAGCGTCACGCTGGCCGGGCAACGCCCGGTGGAAAAGTTTGAGACGCAAACTCACCCAAGCTCGTAGCGTGAACCAAATAAACTACACCACCTGCCTCCAGGCGCTTGCCTGGTCAGCCGGAAGCGCGGTTTCGACCCTCGTCCTCTGGGGCGGAATCGGTTTCTGCAGGGCGAGAGTTTTCCAAACCCTCCTCCAGATACTGCGGGTTGCTCGAAGACGGCGGTTTGCCTTCCGCCTGGGGTTCGGCCAATTGGGAAAATAAAATATGATCGACCTTTTCCTGAATTTCCAGGCTGGCGTTGGCCGCCCGGACAATTTTTTCCAAATCCGCAATGAGAATCTGTTCCTCTCCAATGGATTTTTCCAACTCGCCTTCCAAGGTCTTTATTTCCTCCAACATCTGGTTTCTGTTGGATTCCAGAATTTCTTTTTTCTCCATAGCCTCGTCGTTCTTTGCGGAAATATCGACGTGCGCCTGTTCCATTTCCTTGCGCATTTTTTCTATGGAATGCAACTCGCCTTCCAACCTTTTAAATACCCCGGACAAGCTCTGCAGATATTTATTACGCCTTTCGATTAAAGCCTCGCGGCTCTGGTTTCCCGCCAAAGGAAGAGAAATCACCTTGCCTGTATTTTTGTCCTCGGGGTCTTCTATTTCTTCCATTCCCAGTTGGATTTCCTCCGGATGGGCGCCTTCCAGCAAGAGTTCGAATTTTTCCTGGAACCCCTTTTCCTTTTCCCCGACCGATTGCAGGGAAGAGGCAAGCTTGTCCATGTTGGCGTTGTATATTTCTATATTTCTGTTGATCGTGTCCAATTGAGCCTGATTCTTTTTCAACTTGTCCAACGCCCATTCCACGCGCCCGCGATGGGAAAACCGTTTTTGCTCCTTAAAGCCGAGAACCTTGTTGAAAGTTTCCACGACTCGAACAAATTCGCGCGCCGACTGGGCGCTCTGCTCGCGAATCTCGCGGTTCCTGTTAAAGATTTCCGAGTTATCGTTTTCCGGCGTGGAGTCCATATTACCTCTTATAAGTCAAATAGTTGGCGGCGCAACGCGCCAACAGATATAATACAATTTTCGTGCCAGCTTTTAAAGCCCTTTCGGCGTTTTCCTACTTGATAACCGGGCGCATCGCCAACAACATTTCCTCCACCGCCTGTTGCATCCCCACAAAAACCGCGCGCGAAACGATATGATGCCCGATGTTCAACTCTTCGATGGATTCAATGGCGGAAATGGCGCCGACGTTTTCGCGCGTCAGGCCATGCCCGGCGAACACTCGCAGGCCGGATTGGGCGGCGTGGCCTGCGGCGACTCGAATTTTTTCCAATTCAATTTCCAGCGCGTCCGGTTCCCGGCATTCGGAGTACGACCCGGTATTGATCTCTATGCTGTCGGCGCCGATTTCTTTAGCGGCGTCGATTTGCAAACGGTCCGGATCGACAAACAAACTGAATAGAATCCCGGCAGGTTTTAATCGATCGCGAATTTCAATCAATCGCTCCCGGTGGCCGATTACGTCCAGTCCTCCTTCGGTGGTGATCTCCAATCGATTTTCCGGAACCAGGGAAACTTGATGAGGTTCTATCTCCAACGCGAGGCGGACCATTTCCTCGACCGCGGCCATTTCCAGGTTCATCGGAGTGGAAATCCCGCGCCGTATTCTTTGAACGTCCAGATCCTGAATATGACGCCGGTCTTCCCGCAGATGAACGGTGATCCCGTCCGCTCCGGCTTTTTCAGCCAGTATGGCGGCTTCTAAAGGATCGGGTTCGACGGTTTTTCTGGCTTCGCGAATCGTCGCCACATGGTCTACATTTACAAACAGTCGCATGAATTATTTCCCACTCCGTTAATTCGTTAATCCGCTAATTCGTTAATCAAAGCCAGAGCGGTTTTCACGGCGCGAACGGTTTCCTTCACGTCGTGCACCCGCAAAATTTGGACGCCTTTCTGGACCGCAAAAACGGCCGCGGCCAGGGAGCCTTCCAACCGCTCTTCAACCGGCAAATCCAAAATATCCCCAAGGAACGATTTTCTGGAAAGGCCTAACATGATGGGGACTTTTAATTCCTGAAACCGGTCCAGACTCCGCAGAATGTCCAGGTTATGATCCAGGTTTTTTCCGAATCCAATTCCCGGATCGGCAATAATATTTTCCGCGTCGATCCCTGCGGCCTTGGCGACGCCGATACTTTCTTTTAAAGATCGTATCACCTCGTCGACGACGTTTTGATAGACGGGAGCGATTTGCATGGTCGCAGGAGTTCCCTGCATGTGCATCACGATTATTTTGGCCTTATACCGCGCGACGATGGAAGCGGTTTCGGGATACAACCGGAGTCCAGTGATATCGTTGATGATGGCGGCCCCTGCGTCCAGAACGCCTTGAACCACGTCGGGCTTGTAGGCGTCGACGGAAACGGGAATCCCAAACTCCTCAACCAATGCCGTAACGACCGGCGCGAGCCGTTGCAACTCCACCTCCTCGCTTATGGGAAGCGAACCGGGACGGGAACTTTCGGCGCCGACGTCCAGAAAGTCCGCTCCCTCTTTCAGAAAACGTTCGGCGAGTTTCAGCGCCTCGTTTTCAGTTGCGCAACGGCTTTCCGCGAAAAAAGAATCCGGCGTCAGATTGATAATCCCCGCGACTTGTACCGGTAAATTTATTTTATTCAATGCAAGTTTGGCAAGGGGTTGCCTTGCAATAAAGGTTATGGAAAAAGAAAAGCCCCGACCTCAAGTCTTGGGCTTGGGGACGGGGCCTGTAAAATTTAATACTGGAGAGGAATCAAGCCGGCGCGGGATCGGGCATTCCGCCTCCCAGAATATCCTCGCCAAGGCCCGGTTTTTTATCCTCACCGCTCTTTTTCAATTCATCCTCGCTCAGGGGGATGGGATTTCCCGTATCGGCTTCGGTATCGTCGTCGCTGGCGAGAGGTTGCCCTTTAACGATTTTATCGATGTCCTCTCCGTTAAGAGTTTCCCGATCCAGAAGCGCCTGGGCCATATTCTCCAGCGTATCGCGATTGGAGTTTAGAAGTTCAATCGCTCTGTCATAGCCGCCCATCACCAGAGCTTTGACTTCCAAATCAATCAACTTGGCGGTTTCGTCGCTGAAATTTTTCTGTTGGTTAAAATCCCTTCCCAGAAAAACCTGTTCCTCCTTGGTGCCATAAGTGAGGGGTCCCATCTTTTCGCTCATTCCCCACTCGCACACCATTTTTCTCGCCATATCGGTGGCCCGTTCGATATCGTTCCCGGCGCCGGTGGTCATCTCGCCCAGACAGATTTCTTCGGCCACGCGCCCGCCCATGAAAATGGCCAGGTTGTTATACAAATAGGTTTTGGGATAAGTGTGTTTCTCCTCTTCGGGCAACTGCATGGTCACGCCCAAAGCCCGTCCACGGGGAATGATGGTGACCTTGTGCAAAGGATCGGTGCCGGGAAGCAGATAGGCAACGAGCGCGTGTCCCGCTTCGTGATAGGCGGTGGTCTTTTTTTCTTTTTCGCTGATGACCATACTCCGCCGCTCGACCCCCATCATCACTTTATCTTTTGCGCTGTCAAAATCTTCCATGTCCACCGCCGCTTTATCGTCCCGCGCGGCGAGCAGGGCCGCTTCGTTGACCAGGTTGGCCAAGTCGGCTCCGGTAAAACCGGGAGTGCCGCGGGCGATGGTTTTCAAAACGACGTTGTCGGTCAAGGGAACGGTGGCGGTGTGGACTTTTAAAATTCCTTCCCGGCCTTTAATGTCGGGCCGGCTGACCACGACCTGGCGGTCAAATCTGCCGGGCCTCAACAAGGCGGGATCCAGAACGTCGGGACGGTTGGTGGCCGCAATCAGGATGACCCCTTCGTTGTTTTCGAATCCATCCATCTCAACCAGAAGTTGGTTCAGGGTTTGCTCGCGTTCGTCGTGCCCGCCGCCCAGTCCGGCGCCGCGATGGCGTCCCACGGCGTCGATTTCATCAATGAAGATGATACAGGGGCTGTTTTTCTTGCCCTGCTCAAACAAATCGCGAACCCTGGAGGCGCCCACGCCTACAAACATTTCCACAAAATCCGAACCGCTGATGCTGAAAAACGGCACGCTGGCTTCTCCGGCGATGGCGCGGGCCAACAGGGTTTTTCCCGTGCCGGGAGGTCCTATAAGAAGCACGCCCTTGGGGATTTTGCCGCCCAGTTTACTGAACTTTTGCGGTTCCTTCAAAAACTCGATCACCTCGTGCAGTTCTTCCTTGGCTTCGTCGACGCCCGCGACGTCCTTAAAGGTGGTCTTGTTATTTTTGTCGCCCATCAGGCGGGCCTTGCTTTTCCCGAAGGACATGGCTTTTCCGCCCCCCGATTGCATTTGCCGCATGAAGAAAATCCAAATTCCCAGAAGAAGGAGCATGGGAAACCAGGAGACCAGAATGTTCATGTACCAACTGGTTTGCTCGGGAGGAACGACGACAATACGAACGTTATTCTCGCGCAAAAGCCGGATCACGTCTGGATCTCTGGGGGGAGCGATGGTTTGAAACGAACGGCCGTCGGTGTATTTGCCGGAGATATTGTCTCCCTGCACCACGACTTCGTTGATCTCGCTCTTTTCCACCAGGTCCATAAAATCGCTGAACACCAGCTCGGACTGGGGCGTTATGGGAGTATTAAAAATATTGAACAAGGCAATGAGGATCAGGCCTATGACCATCCACAGCGCCAGGTTTTTATAGAATTGATTCAAAGCCAACTCCTTTTCTGGGGTTGAAATACCGTACTATTCTAGCACATTTGATCCGCATTGGAATCCCATCTTTGCTTTCTAAAATTACAGGGCCGCCCCTTCAATAATAAGGATTTTGCGCGTGCCGGGACTTACTTTATAAAGATTTGAGATCCTTTTGCCATAGACCCAAATAATATCTCCACCGGCGATTGTCAAGATGGGAATTTTAGCGCGCAACTCCCTGGGAATTTTTTCGTCGATGAAAAACGATTTCAATTTTTTGCGTCCGCTCATCCCCAGAGGGACGAAACGGTCTCCGGGCTGAAAAAATCGGACCCGAAGGTCTGGTCCGGTTTGGTCAAAATCGAAATGCGCGCGGGTGGAGGTTGGAATCAGGTTTTTAGCCTCGTCAGGCGTCGCCAACCCGGCGGTAAATTGCAATTGGCCCGCCGCCACCCCGACCGCACCGGGAACTTTAAGCTCGACGATTCCTTCAGGACTCGGCGTTTTTAAATTCAATTCCGGGATTTTGTAATCCCGGTCCAACACAACGTCGACGCCGCGACTCCAGGCAGTTACCCCATGAGGTAAGGAAACGCGCCGGAACCTTCCATCGTTTTTAAATAAACCGAGAACGCTTTCAATGTGCTTATAGGAAATCGTCCGAAGCGATCCGGTCAATTCGTAAAAGGCTCGCCTCAATAGCCGTCTTTGCAGCGCCAAAGGACGCGCCAGAAACTCCGCGCCCAGGACGGTCAGCGATTGATCGCCCTTCTGGATCGTGGCGGGAAACATCTCCTCCACGACGCCCTGAAGGTATTCATCGTCGTCCCGGATGATTTGCGCCGTCTCGAGAATATTGGATTTCAGGTTCTCGTTGAAATTCTTTTGCATAAAGGGAACCAGGTCGCGGCGAACCCGGTTTCTTTTGTAAACGGAACTTGAGTTGGAAGGGTCTTCGCGAAATGGAATTTTATTTTTGTGCGCATAGGATTCAATTTCCTCCCGAAAACAATGAGCCAGCGGCCGGATATAGGGTCCGCGAACCTGAGGCGTTCCGGATAAACCTTTCAATCCACTGCCCCGGAGCAGGTTCAGCAAAACAGTTTCCACCTGATCGTCCGCGTGATGTCCCAACGCCACTTTGTCGCTCCCGGTCTGCGCCCGAGCCTCTTCAAAAAATTGATAACGGACCCGGCGCGCCGTTTCCTGAAATGAAGTTCCGGATTTTTTCTGAGTTTCCTTTACGTTGACCTCCTTAAGGAGGCAAGGGATTTTGAGGGTTCCGCACAAATCCCGCACAAACTCGGCGTCCAGGTTTGATTCGTTGCCGCGCATCTGGTGGTTCAAGTGGACCGCATGCAGGCTCAATTCCCACTCCCGCTGAATTTCCTTGAACAAATGCAAAAGGGTCGAAGAATCCATCCCTCCCGAAACGGCCACCAAAACTCCATCGCCGGGTGCGATCATACTTTTTGTTTTCAACGCGGCTTTAAATTGCTTCAACAGAGAGGGCATATATCCGAATGATCCCGTGAAGTCGGCGCCGGCCAGGCAAGCGCCTGGAGGCAGAGTAGGCGTAACTTTTGATGGAAAGCGCATCAGGCTTTGGAACATTTGCATATCGAATATAGCCGTCGCCGGTCCACTTGCAATGTTAACGGTAGAGAGAAATCGATAGGCGTCGTTGCCGATTTAGAAAAGATCATCCAATCGTCAACTATTGCCTCCGGACGCTTGCCCGGTTGCCTCCACGGCGAGTGGCTGGCGGCGATTAAAGTTTCTTGAGCAGTTTTTGTTTCCTTTGCTGATACTCGGCTTCGGAAATTATTTTTTTATCTTTCAGACTTTTTATATAACGCAATTGTTTTTTTAACCCCGCATAATCGACGGTTCCATTTTCTTCGGCGCCATTTTTCAAGGGCGGTAAAGATTTGGCCGCCGGTTCTTCCGGCAAGCCGTCCGGCTCCTCAATAAAAGGGTCGGTGTTTTTTTCCGCCGGTTCCTCTTTCACTTTGAACAAGCCCTTTTGAGGAAGGCTGGCAATCTGTCCAGCGACTCCGCCCTCGGATTTATCGTCGTCGTATAGCGTCGTTTCGATGAAAGCGGTTTTTCTCAATTCTCCCAACCATTCCTTAAACTCGCCGTCTTTTTTGGACGCGAAAACAATTCCCTCGATTTCCTTGCGAACATCTGAATACAATTTGGTATGGCCGGGAATAATCTTTTCGGTCCGGATGATGTGCAAACCGTTTTTGGTTTTGACGATATCGCTGGTCCCGCCGGGTTCCAGCTCAAAAGCGGCCCGCTCAAACTCCGCAACCATTTTTCCCTTTTCCAGAACGCCCAGATCGCCTCCGCTACTGGCGGTAACGTCTTCGGAGTATTTTTTGGCCATTTCAGAAAAGTCCGCGCCGCCGCGGATCTTCTTCAATACCTCCCTCGCTTTGGCTCGCTTGAGGTTTTGATGCTGGGGGGTGACGTCCGCGTCGAAGATAAACAGAATATGACGAAGGTGAATCTTTTCCGGAACCCAGAAATCCTTGGCGTGTTCCAGGTAATATTTTTTCATCGCCTTTTCGCTGACCTTGATCCGGGTTTGAAGGTTATAGGAGACCGCCCTGGATTTTAGAATCTGCCGCCGGATGCGCTTTTTATATTGCTCCAGGGACATGCCCTCGCGTTTTAGAACTTCCACCAGCGTTTTATCGTCCCATTTGTTTTTGGCTTTCAAATCGTCCACGGCTTTTTGGACGGTTTTGTCCGAAATTTTCAAGCCCACCTTTTCTCCATTTTGCACCTGCAATAATTCGTCGATCAATTCTTGCAGAGAAAACTCCAACAACGCCCTTTCGGTTTCAAGAGAGTTTTCCAGAGCCCTCCCGGTTTGCTGGAGAATGGCGGCCCGTTCCTGAACGGAACTGAGAGTGACGATGTCGCCGTTGACCTTGGCAACAATCCGATCGACAACGATCGCTCCGGCAGGCGACGCCGTAAACCAAACGCTTAACGCCGCCGCAAGTCCATATTTAATTAATTTGTTCCAGCGCTTCATAATTTATCTTTATATCCGCCTTATTTTTAATTCCCAGCAACCAGTCCTTAAAGGCGCTGGCCTGCCGTTCCCGAATCATTTTCCTGGTAATTTTCTTCTTCGATTCGGAAAAATTCATTTTCCGTTTGGGCCGTTTATCGATCACCTTGAAAATATGACGCCCATACGGAGTGAGGATCACTTCGCTCACTACGTTTAGCTTCAGGTCGAACAGGACGTCGAATTCCACGGGCATTTGCCCTTTTTCAAAATATCCGAGATCGCCTCCCCGCGCACCTTCCGGGCCGCGGGAATTCCGACGGGCCAATTCCTTAAAATCCCCTTTGTCGCGCGTCAATTGCGTCAACAGCTTTCTGGCTTCGGTTTCCGTTTCCACCATGATATGAAGCGCCCTGATTTGCTCGCCTTTAAGAAACTCTTCCGGGTGGGATTCAAAGTATTCCAACAATTCCTCTTCCTGAACCTTTACCTTACTATCCACAACCTGTTCGATCAATTTTTTTATCAGGAGCGAGTTTTTAACCTTTTTCTCCCAGTCGTTAACGGTCATCCCCTGCAGTTTCAAATAGGTTTCGGTGGATTCCGGGGGTTCGTCTTTACGCATATCCTCCAAAGTCTTTTCAACCTCTTCCCGATTGAGTTTCACTTTGAGCTTTTTCGCCTCCTGGATCAATAACTCATCGCGTATCATTTCATTCAGAGTATGCGTCTTTAACCAGATAATTTTCCCCGGATTCAACGTATCCTTTTTCGCCCGATAAACGTTTTTTACATAACGGAGTTCATTTTCAAACTCCGCCCGGTTGATGGGACGTCCGTTGACCTGCGCCACTCCGGAAAAAGCCGGGTCCTTTAAAAGGTTCGGGGTCTCATGGCGATTCAGGAAAACCAGAATCAAAAGAATCCAGAATAGTAATGTTATCCCGGCAAAAAATTTATTCTTCCATCGGGTCATGGCAAGCCTCGTTCAACAACCGGACCAAATAAAAAATCACGACGTCCAAATCCTTTCTCCACCCTTCCCGCTTAAGCGCGAGTCCCAGTTGATACTCGGAAACCAGCTTCAATTGATCGTCCAGCATTCCCGCCAGTTTAGCGGAAGAAAGCGGAGACCCGCCGGCGATGGTCATGAGAGCCGTATTTCTCCGCAACAGCATCTTGGAAATATGAAGCTTTTGACATAAAAGTTTCACCCGCACCAACGCGATCAGCTTTTCAGCCGGGTCGGGAGGGGTTCCAAAACGATCCGACCATTCCTCGGCCAGCGGCTCCAAATACTCCAGGTCCACCAGTTGAATCCTGCGATAAGCTTCCAGTCTCTGATTCAAATCCGGGACGTAGGTTTTTGGTATGTACCCTTTGACTTCCAAGTCGATTTCCGGCTCGAAAATGCTTTCGACCTTTTTGCCTTTAAGCTCCTTGACGGTTTCTTCCATCATTTTTGTGTACATATCGAATCCGATGGTATTGATGTGACCCGATTGGTTGTGGCCCAGCATGTTTCCCGTTCCGCGAATTTCCATGTCCCGCGCCGCCAGTTGGAACCCCGAACCCAGTTCGCTCATTTCCTCGATCGCGGCCAGCCGTTTCCGGGCTTCCGTGGAAATCGCCATGGCGCCGGGAATCAATAGATAGGCGTAGGCCTGGACTCGGGACCGCCCCACCCGCCCCCGCAACTGGTAAAGCTGGGCCAGGCCAAATTGATCCGCCCGGTTGATGATGATGGTATTGGCGGAAGGGATGTCCAATCCCGATTCGACGATGGTGGTGCAGAGCAGGAGGTCGATTTCCCGATTGACGAACTGCGTCATGACCCGTTCCAATTGATGTTCCGGCAACTGGCCGTGAGCGACGCCGATGCGGATATCGGGCGCAATTTTTTTGAGCTTTTCGGCCACCGAGTGAATGCTTCGAACCTTGTTATGAACGAAATAAATCTGCCCGCCGCGTTTGTGCTCCCGAAGGATGGCCTCCTGGATCAGGTGTTCCTCGAATTTCCGAACGTAGGTCTTGATCGCCAACCGGTCGACGGGCGGCGTCTCGATCACGCTCAGGTCGCGCACTCCCATCAGGGAAAAATGCAGGGTCCGCGGAATGGGCGTCGCCGTTAAAGTCAAAACGTCCGCGGACAAGCGAAATTCTTTCAGCTTTTCTTTGTGGCGCACGCCAAACCTTTGTTCCTCGTCGACAACGACCAGACCGATGTTGGCGAATTCAACGTCCTTCGACAGCAAGCGGTGAGTGCCTATGATGACGTCCAGTTCCCCGCTCTTCAATTTCGCCAGGGTTTTCTTTTGCTCGCTTGGCGACCGAAAACGGTTGACCATGTCGATGTTGACGGGATAAGCCTTGAACCGTTCCCTGAAAGTGTTGAGATGTTGTTGGGCCAATACCGTGGTGGGCACAAGCACGGCCACCTGCTTTTTCTCCTGAACCACGCGGAAGGCGGCCCGCATGGCGACCTCGGTTTTTCCGTAACCGACGTCCCCGCACACCAGGCGATCCATCGGTTTGTCTTTTTCCAGGTCTTCAAAAATTTCCTCGATGGCCCGGTTTTGATCTTCGGTTTCCTCGAATTCAAACGAGTCGCTGAACGCCTGCGTCATGATCGGGTTGGCGGGATAGGAATGGCCCTCGGCGGTTTCCCTGGAAGCGTAAAGTTTCAACAAACCCTCGGCCATCAGGCGGATGGATTCCTTGATCTTTTGTTTTTGCCGCTTCCAGGACACGCTTCCCAGCTTGTTCAAGGGGGGCGGGGCTTCGTTGGAACCGATGTACTTTTGAATGTGAGCCAAACCGTCCATGGGGATATAGAGTTTTTCGCCTTCGGCGAAACTAATTTCCAGAAACTCGCCGCCTCCCACGCCGGTGGTCAATTCCCTCATTCCCTCGTATCGACCGATTCCATAATCGATATGGACTAAAAAGTCCCCTTTCTTGAGATCCTTAAACCCGCGCTGGAAGCTCTGGGACTTGGGTTTTTTGCGGCGTTTTTGTTTTTGCGAGCGGCCAAAAATTTCATGCTCCGCGACAAAAACCTCGCTCCGGCCGTCGATAGAAAATCCCGAACTGATTCGCCCCAGTTCCACGCCCACCTCAACGCCGTAATTGTCCAACAACTCGCGCGCCCTTTTAACCTGGCTCCTCGACGGCGCCGCCACGGTTATTGCATTCCCGGCTTCCTTCCACTCCATGGCCTGCTCGGCGAAGGCTTCGAACCGGCCTTGAAACATGGGAGAGTTTTTGACGTCGAATTGAACGACATGCGGCAAATCCTCCGGCGAAGTCCTTAAAGTGTTGAATCCGATCTTCGCGGAGGCGTCCAGACGTTTTAACAATTCGTCCCGGGGCGTGTACAACCGCTCCGGTTCCGGAACGGCGTTTTGCTCGTCCAGGGAATGCTCGTACTCCGTTTGAACCAGGTTTTCAAAATCCTGTATATTCGACAGGAGGACTTCCTCTTCGTCCAGAACGATCAAAGTTTCTGCGGGCAGATAATCCAGCAGGGTTTTCATGTCGGGATAAAAAAACGGGGCCAGCATTTCCATGCCGGAAAAATTTCCAAGCCATTGAAGCTTGTCCGATAACTCCTTGAAGGCGTGAACCTCGGTTCCATGCTGTCTGGCAAATTCGCGGATGTTCTTCAGTCCCTGTTCCTTTTCGCTATCGGAAAGGCACAACTCCCGAACGGGAAGTATTTTGGTTTCCTGGATTTCCTTGATAGACGCCTGCGACGCCGAATCAAACACCCGGATCGATTCCACCTGGTCGCCAAAAAATTCAATGCGAACGGGATGGGCGTGGGAGGGTAGAAAAACGTCCAGAATGTCGCCGCGCAGGCTGAACTCGCCTCGTTCCTCCACCAGGGACGCGTGGGTGTAACCGTTGTCGATCAGGCAGGTCTCCAGAAATTCCCGTTCGACGGAGTCTCCAATTTTTATGGGAAAGGTCAACTTGCCCAGGGTTTCCATGGAAATCACGCGTTGCATGAGAGCCTCGACGGGCGCGATCAACAAGGGAATCTTTCCCGTCGTCAACTGGTCGAGGATTTCCAAACGCTCGCCGCTGATTTCGCAAAGCGGGGAAAGCGGCTCGTAGGGCAACAATTCCCAGGAGGGAAAAAAGCGAGGTTCCTGTTTGATTTTTTCCCGGCGGGCAAAATACTGGATATCGCCCAACAAGGATTCTCCGGCCAGGGGATTGGCGGAAACCACGAGTATGGGGCGAGAAAGTTTCCTGGAGAGTTGGCTCAATACCTGGGCGCGGGCCGCTGGGGGCAGACCTTCGAGCAAAAGTTTTGGACCGGACTCTTTCAGACGGTCTACGACCCTTTGCAGTTTCTCTTCAAACGTTTCGGTTTCAGTTTTGGAATCGAGGGCTTGCGGCATGACCTTTATAAAAAGAGAAGAGTGCGGCGGGTATTTTTATTAACCCAGTGGGACGTCCGGAACCAGGGATTCCCATTTGGGATCGCCCTTGGGCTTGAAATTCACGGTCACGATAAAGGAATCGCCTTCGTAAAAATTGAGCTTAAAATTTCCGCCGCCGAACTGCTCGTAAATAAATTGTTCCGGTCGATCTTTCCAGCGCTCGAATTCTTCCAGCGTGTATTTGGCGATTTCGTAGAAAACTATGATACTGCCTTCGAAGACGCCGACCAGCAGGGTCAAACGCACCCGGCTGTAAATTTCGCCAAAACGCGCGTCCATTTCCTCCTGCCTGGGATCGCGCTTTAGCTCCCGGCGCAATTTAGGCTTGTAATAATCCCGGAATTCTTTTTGTACCCAGAACAATTTAGATCGTTGGAAAGTGAGGCGACAAAGCGTTCAAGAGGAATGGATGGAAATTTCCTTAATCTATTTTTATAACATAAAGACTGGCGCCGTTCAAATCCTCCGGACAGAGGAATCGGTTTTGACCCGATTGAGTAATACCCAAACTTTGCTATAATTTACCGCTTTATCGCCCTCTTGCGGAAACTATGACATGGCAAACACAACCCAAGTTACATTGGGCCTGATACAAACGACCTGCTCGCCTGACAAGCGGGATAACCTGGCGTCCGCCGAGAAACTGATTCGCGAAGCGGCGGGTAAAGGCGCGCAAATCATTTGCCTGCAGGAATTGTTTGCCACCCGATACTTTTGCCAGCAAGAAGTCCCGGAACATTTTGCCCTGGCGGAAACCATTCCCGGTCCGACCACTCAAAAACTTTGCGCGTTGGCAAAGGAACTGGAAACGGTGATCGTCGCTCCCCTTTTTGAAAAACGGGCGCAAGGGATTTACCACAACGCCGCCGTGGTCGTCGACGCCGACGGGACGATTGCCGGGCGCTACCGCAAAATGCACATTCCGGACGATCCGGGCTTCCACGAAAAGTTTTACTTCACGCCGGGCGATCAGGGATTCCTCAGCTTCCAGACCCGCTATGCCCGCGTTGGGGTTCTGATTTGCTGGGACCAATGGTTTCCCGAGGCGGCGCGGTTGACGGCCCTTTCCGGCGCGCAGATTCTATTTTATCCCACCGCCATCGGCTTCCGCCCGCCGGACCGGGAGGAGTCTATCAAGCAGGCGGCGGCCTGGAAAACAATTCAGAAAAGCCACGCCATCGCCAACGGCGTTTTTGTCGCCAGCGCCAACCGCGTGGGACGGGAGGACGAAATTGAATTTTGGGGCCAATCGTTTGTCTGCGGCCCTTTTGGCGAGTCCATTGCCGAAGCGGGAAGCGGCAAGGAAGAAATTTTGATTGCCCAATGTGATCTCGGAGAAATTGATTCCACACGCCAAAACTGGCCGTTCCTGCGCGACCGCCGCGTCGACGCCTATCAGGATATAGGAAAACTCTACATTGACCCTGACGCCTCCTGAGCCGCCCTTCCCCGCCGAGTGGGGGTATTACATGCCGGCGGAGTGGGAACCTCACCATGCCACCTGGCTGACCTGGCCGCACAATCCCGAAACTTGGCCGGGCGTTGATTTGGCGGAAATCGAATCGGCGTACGTCCGCATGATCGGCGCCTTGTGCGGCGGCGAACGGGTTTGCATTCTGGTCAACGAGCCGGAAACGTCCAGGAAGGTCGCGGCACAGCTTTTGGCGAACAACCTGTCACTGGAGAATATTGATCTGCACGTCGTTCCCACCAACGACTCCTGGATACGCGACTACGGACCCAATTTTCTTATCAATCCTAATAGCCCCGACCCTGTCGCTTTTAACAAGTGGGGATTCGATTCCTGGGGCGGCAAATATGAATACGGCCTGGACAATCGGGTCGGTTACGTATTGAAAGATCGCCTTGGCTTTCCGGCGTTCGATCCCGGAATTGTTTTAGAGGGCGGCGCTATCGAGGTCAACGGAAAAGGAACCTGCCTCGTTACGGAGGAGTGCTTGCTGAATAAAAACCGCAACGGCGGGTTGAGCCGGGAGGTAATGGAACAATATTTAAAAAACTATCTCGGCGTTCGTCGGATAATCTGGCTTCATGGGGAACTGGCGGGAGACGATACGGACGGGCACATCGACAATCTGGCGCGTTTTGTAAATCCGGACGCCATTCTTTGCGCCAGGCAAGAGGACCCCGCCGACCCTGACTATCCCTGCCTGGAAGAAAATTTTAGAATTTTGCAATCCGCGCGCGACCAGGAAGGAAATCCTTTTGACGTGGTTCCGCTCCCCATGCCTAAAGTAGAGGATCGGGGCGAACGGCTCCCGGCAAGTCACGCAAATTTTTATATCGGAAACGAGGCGGTCTTACTGCCTGTGTACGGCGGGGACAGCGACGCCAAGGCCGCGGCTCTGCTGGAGAAATTTTTTCCGGATCGGAAGGTGGAACGGATCGACTGCCGGTCGCTGATTTGGGGATTGGGCGCGGTGCATTGCCTCACACAACAACAACCCACAGGCAAGTAGTAACTAATTGTTGGAGGGCGCGGTTTCCCTGGGGCGGGCTTGGAGGTTATCCAACTGGACGGACATTTTTTCCAGCGATTTGCTTTGCCTGCGAATTTTTGATCTTAATTTAAATTGGGAAACCACTCCAAAAACCCAGGCCAATAAAAACCCGCAACTGATGGAAACAAATACAATAGCCAACAGGGGCGCCTGGAAAGTGTGACGCTCAAACAGAAGGTCGTAATAATAGACGTCGACCACGTGCATGTTCTGCACGGATACCGAGGCGATGATTATGGAAAACAGTAAAAATATGAAAAACTTAAATGTCACGCGTCCCTTCGCCTTACCGTCCTGGTCTTCACTTTCAATAGAACTCATGATGGATTTC
>JAJDBD010000007.1 GCA_029261575.1 Nitrospinaceae bacterium
GTGGAGTCCTCTCGCCCCCTCTTGCAAAGAGGGCTGGGGTGATTCTTCCTCTAAAAGTTTAATGAAAAATCTTTTTGACAGGATTTACAGGATAGGGAAAGAAGATTGAATAAATCTTTTAGCCGTTTGAATTATTGATCCTGTTAATCCCGTCTAAATTTTTTTGGGAACTTTTTAAACCGTCAACTGTATAAATAAACCATAGGCGCGGGCGGTTTCGAACCGCCGACCCCTTGCATGTCAAGCAAGTACTCTACCCCTGAGCTACGCGCCTGTAGAATCAGTTTCAACGGATTGTAAAACCTGACCGTTTTTTGTCAAGCTAAATCCCGCCAGCGTGACGCTGGACCCAGTTGACGCAGCTTATTTGGATAACGCTACAGGAGCCGGTGAGTTTGCATCTCAAATTCTTCCACCAAGTGTTGCCGGGTCAAAAGGGCATTGGATTGTTCACTATGGAGCGCGCGTTTAGTCGAAAACAATTGGTTTGCCCTTTTTAAATTTGGGATTGTCGGCAATCATTTTTCGAACAAGATCAAAGTTGTTTTCCCTGGAATAAACGTATCTCGCTGAAAATATCACCTGTCCGGAATTAAAAAATTTTACATTCTCAGAATCGCAAGGCATCGGTTTTCCTTGGAAATAACTATCCATCTGAGAAATGACTTTTTCTGTTGTGTCGATTCCTTCTGCGCACTTTTGTCGGTCAAAAAAGGGGTTTAAATCTCTATTTCTAACTAAATCTTCAAACACTTCATTTACCTTTGATTGATTATTTTTGAATTCTTCATGGAGGCTTGGGCACCAAAAACCGAGTATTAATTTATGGCTTAAAGGAATGTAAATTTGAATTCCTGGAGAGGCTAAACCGAGATTGCCATATGGCCGAAGATCGTTATCATTGTGAAGAATTACTGGGTTATCAGAAATATAAAAGGGGTCAATATTTCTCGTTTTTAATAAAAGAACATTTTTGTTTGAAATGATGTTTACAATTTCGTGAATATTCTTGGCGGAAAAAAATAAAGATTCAGCTTTAGTAGAATTATCATTTAAGCTTTTAAAGCCTTTTATTTTTTCAGCGCCCTGTCCAAGCGCTCTTAATTTTTCAGTTAATGCTTCACTGAAATTTATTAATATATTCCTAAATTGTTTTGTACGTAAATACTGAGTCGCTACGAAAGCAATGATCCAATCCAATTCACTAGAGGATAAATTATTTAATTTTTCAGACTGAATTAGTTTTCTAATTGCCTTATGGGCCTTTTGCTCCATTTTGGAAAAATGCGATTCAATAGCTCCTCTAGTTTCTTTATTATCTCCGTCGCCTGGAGCCTCTAGTTCATAAAATCCTTTTTCTGAGGCAATATTTCTAACAGATGTTTGGAATGCTTTGTCTGCATGTTTATCAAAAACCCATACCTTATTTTTTTTCTTTCCTCTCGCAAAATGTTTTAACAAGAATTGAGGGACATAATGTTGGTTCTCGACCATAATGTGTGCGTCGTTAAATTAGTTGATTTTCCTGTCCATAATTTTAATTTCTTTATTCTTATCCAGTCAAGCCTGCCTAAAAATTCTTCCCGGATAAGGTTTTATATTATCAGAAAAAACGTCGGATTGACAATTGCATGCATTTGCATTACATTTAAATCAGAGCTTTAACCAAGGAATTTTTGCCATGACCAACGATACTGTACAGGTCCGCGTTACTCCGAAACTCAAGAAACAGGCGGAATCCGTCTTCAAATCCATCGGACTCAAAACCTCCGAAGCCATCCGGCTGTTTCTCCAACAAGCCGTGAATTCCGGGGGCCTTCCTTTTCAGCCCATGGCCAAGCGCCCCAACGCCGCAACTCGGGAAGCCATGAAGGAGCTGGAAAACGGCGGCGGCGAACTCTTTAAAAATACCGACGATCTGTTTAAAAGTTGGGATACGAAATAATTGCCGCTGGAGATCGTACAGACCGCCCGTTTCAAGCGGGACGTCAGGCGTCTTCAAAAGCAGGGCAAGAATCTCGCCGGTTTACAATCCATCATCAAAACCCTGGTGAAGAAAAAATCCCTCGACCCAAAATTCAAGGACCACAAACTGGTTGGCGATTGGAAGGGATGTCGGGAGTGTCATATCGCGCCGGACTGGTTGCTGATTTACAGGGTCCAAGAAAACAAACTGCAACTGGTTCGCACGAGTTCCCACGCCGACCTGTTCGATAGTTAGGCGCTTAATATCATTTCTATCCCGTCGATCCTGTCTAAATTTTTTCTTATTGCCTCCAGGCGCTCGCCTGGCGTTCTACAAATCTTTTTTGTCGACGATGAAGTTTTCGATCGCCAATACGTCCAGGCCGGTGGAGAAAAAACATCGCACCGTATCCAGCGGACTGCACACGATCGGTTCGCTCCGCACGTTCAATGAGGTGTTGAGGGACACGGGATGGCCGGTCAGCTTCCCCAGCCGGGTCAGCGTTTCGTAATAGCGGGTCTGGACGTCGGAGTGAACGGTTTGCGGGCGCACGGTATTGTCGACGTGCACCACGGAGGGAGTCGCCGTCTGCATCTTTTCTTTCGCGTCCTGCGCCACGATCATGAACGGCGCGTCGAATCCGGGCGCCAGGTAGTCGGGCGCCGACTCAATCGGTAGGCTGGGGCAAAAGGGCCGCCAGCTTTCGCGATACTTGACTTCGCGATTGACCTTGTTCTTGACGGCGGGGTCGACGGGGTTGGCCAGAATGGATCGTCCACCCAAGGCGCGCGCGCCAAACTCCATCGCGCCCTGATGCCAGCCCACCAACTTGCCGCGCTCCAGATAGTCCGCGACGACTTCTTCCAGATTTTCGACCTCGTAGAAATGGACCTTGCACCCTCGCAGGGCCGCACGGACTTCGTCCGGGCCGTAGGACGGACCGTACTGCGTGTGCTTCAACGGATGCTTGATCGGGTCGCCCAAAGATTGCGCGACGATCTGCGCGGCGCCGATGCAGGTCCCGTCGTCGGAGCTTGCGGGTTGTACGAAAAGGGCGTCGACGTTTTCGCGAAGCGCGAGGCGTCCGTTCATTTTACAGTTCATGGCCACGCCGCCCGCCAGGCACAGGTTGCGGATTCCGGTTTCCGCGACGGCGGAGTCGACCAGCGAGATCACCGCCCGCTCCAGCAATTCCTGCGCCGCCCAGGCCAGGTCGATGTACCGGTTCAAAAGGTATTTGCTCGCCGGCTTGCCGTCTATCGCCGTCTTTTCTCCGTAGGCGATGGGCGGCATTTCGGGATCGAATCCGGTGATGAGTTTTTGCAGGGAATCGGTGAAGCGCGGATGAAAAAAATGGCCGCCGAATTTGGTGTACGTCGGGTCGACCTCGTACCATCCCGGTCCGATTTTCAAAATTTTCTGCAGGCGCTCCACCCAGGGGTTGTTGGCGGAGCGCGTCTCGCCCAGAGCCGCAAGGCCCATTAGCTTGCCCTCGTCGCGGTACGGGGTGAAGCCCATGTACGCGGTGATCGCCGCGTAAAACCAGCCGAGCGAGTGCGGGACGTCGAAGGATTTTATTTCACGCACGCGGTCGCCTTCCGCGACGCAGATTTGCGTCGACTTGTTTTCCCCGCTGCCGTCGACGGTCAAGACGATCGCCTTGTCGAATCCGGAACAAAAATACGCGCTGTAGGCGTGGCACATATGGTGCGACAAAAACTCGACGTCCGGGATTTCCCCCGCCAGACCGGCGGACCGCAAGCCGTCGCGGATTTTCGTTTTCAGCGCCGACGGGGAATAGGTGAACAGGGTTTGAAGCGCGTAGAGTTTGTTGTCGAT
>JAJDBD010000008.1 GCA_029261575.1 Nitrospinaceae bacterium
CCCAAGTTTGTGCTGGTCCACACCCACAATGAAATCCAAAACTCATTCGACCTGGTGTTCGATATGTACTTCGGCGGCAACTAATTTTCAGTGGATCCTTTAAAACGCGTCGCCGCAGTCGTCCCCACTTATAACAGCGCAGGCGTCGTCGGACCCTGTCTGGAATCGTTGCGAAATATAAATTCCATTGTGGTGGACAACGCCAGCGACGACGACACGGTCAATCGCGTTAACCCATTCGCGCCCCGCGCAAGCCTCGTCCAGGCCCCGGGAAACCTGGGTTATGGGTCGGCGGCCAACCTCGGCCTGCGCCAAGTTGAAACCGAGTTCGCCCTGCTTCTCAATCCGGACATTCGCCTGCGCCCCGGCGCGGTGGAGCGCCTGGTGGAAGCGGCGGACCGCTACCCCAACGCCGCCCTGTTCAGCCCGCGCCTGTGGAATCCCGACGGCAGAATCCAGTTCGGTCACCGGCAGTTCGGCGCGCCTTTTCTGGCCCGCGTCGGGAAAGTCGGCGGCCAGCCGCCCGCGGGCGACTGCTGTACAATTTATCTGAGCGGGGCCGCTCTGTTGTTCCGCATGGCGGCGTTCGAGTCCATCGGCCTGTTCGACGAGGAAATTTTTTTGTTTTACGAAGACGACGACCTGTGCCTGCGCATCCGCGACGCGGGCTGGAGCCTCGTGCACGTCCACGAAGCCCAGGCCGACCACGGCGCCGGGGAATCCAGCGGTTCGGGAAACGATCTGGAATGGTTCCGCCGCTGGCACACCGGATGGTCGCGGGCTTATATGGAAAAAAAGTATCGCGGCGCAACCGCGTGCCGGGCCTGGGTTCTGGCGCGGACCCCAAAGTACGCTTTCAAAGCCGCCGGGTATCGCCTGCTGGGCAACAAGGCGAAATACGACCGCTACTCCGGCGAACTGAACGGCATGTGGGCTTTCCTGACAGGCAGGCGACAGGCCGATAAAAAATTTGGACAGGATTGACAGGATAGAGAATAAAGGAAGGGATTTTGTTCAATCAACTCAAACGCGGACGATTAAAACTCATTAACAGCCAAGATCCGTTTTTCGCGAAAGTGGCCGTTATTCCCGAACAGCACCACGAAAATTACGACGGAAGCGGTTATCCGAAAGGTTTGCGCGGCGAGGAGATTTGTTTGCCCGCCCGCATCGTCGCCGTGGTGGACTCCTTCGACGCCCTGTCAAGCGTCCGCCCTTATAAGGAAAGTTTCCCCATCGAAACAGTGTACGCCGAGATGGAAGCGCAACGCGGAAAGAAATTTGATCCCGCGGTTCTCGACGCCTTTTACGAAAATTTAAAGGAACAAGCCAGGCAAGCGCCTGGAGGCAAATAGCGTAACTTGTTCGGGAGACAATACGCATCGAGAGCAATTGCGGACCGTAGCTGGTAGCTTTCCCTTTTAAGTTACGCCTACTGGGTCCAGCGTCACACTGGTATGAAAAAAAAATTAAACGGTCTTCTTAAAGAAATCAGAGATTGCCGCCTATGCGAAGAGCATTTACCCCTGGGTCCCAGGCCCGTTCTTCAGGCGCATCCACAGGCGAGCATATTGATTGCGGGGCAGGCGCCGGGGCGCAAGGTCCACGAGACGGGCGTTCCGTTCAACGACCCGAGCGGCGCGCGATTGCGCGACTGGATGGGAATCGACGAAAAGATTTTTTATGATCCAAAAAAAATCGCCTTGTTGCCCATGGGGTTTTGCTATCCCGGCACGGGGACGTCCGGGGATTTACCGCCGCGACCGGAATGCGCCGAAGCCTGGCGCAAAAGTCTTTTAAACGAACTGCCCCGGATTCGGCTGACCCTGGCGATCGGCCAGTACGCTCAAAAATATCATCTGGGCGCCCAACGGAAAAAGAATTTAACCGAAACGGTGAGAGCGTGGAAAGATTATTGGAAACAAGGTTTGATCCCGCTTCCGCACCCCAGCCCGCGCAACAATATCTGGTTGCGCAAAAACCCGTGGTTTGAAAAAGAAGTTTTGCCGACCTTAAGAACCAGAGTCCGCGCTTTGACTAAAGGCGGCTCGTGAGTTCTGGATGAGAACGCTGACCGCGTAAATTTTTAGAATTTAAAATTTAGAATTTGGAATTTTTTGAAGCCTTCGATTCGCCGCCGTCGATGAATAGCACCTCGCCGTTCACGAACGGACTGTCGATCAGGTAATCGAGTCCGCGCAGGACATCGGCCTCGGTTCCGTGCGTTTGGGTGGGGATGTTGCGCGCTTGCCGCTCCGGGTAATCCTCCGGTCCGCCGGGCGGCGGCAGGATCAGGCCCGGCGCAATGCCGTTGACGCGCACCTCCGCGCCCCACTCCACCGCGCCCAGATGCGTCAGGTGTTCCAGTCCCTTTTTCGCGACCGAATAAGCGCCGAAGGTGGAAATGTTTTTCAACACGCGTTGATCGAGGATGTTGACGATCATCCCCCGGTTCACCTTCCGCTTGTACTCCCGCATCAGAAGAAACGGCGCAAGCAGGTTGACGTTCATCGTGTCGAGCAGGGATTCGGTTTTAGTTTCTTCCAGGTTTTCCAGAATGAAGTTGGCGGCGGAGTTGACTAATAATTCCACGTCGCCGAAATCTTTCAACACCTCGTCGATCAAACCCTCCGCCGAAGGGAGGTCGCGAAAGTCGCGGGAGTAGGCCCGGCATTCGGCGCCGTGTTTTATGATTTGTTCGAGGGTATCTAGGGGGCTGGAGCCGCCGTGGTGCAGGGCGATATTGTATCCGCGCTCGGCGAGACGGCAGGCCATCGCCCGTCCCAACCGCACCGCTCCGCCTGTCACAATCGCCGTCGCCATGCGGGCATGTTACACCAAACGAAGACCTTGAGGAAGAGTTGACAGTAGTCGGTTGACAGTTGGCAGTTTAAGGAAAAATATGCAAATCAAAAGCGTTGCCACCGGGGGCTTCCCCGGCGGCCTCCAGGCGCTTGCCTGGCTCCCTCTTGCAAAGAGGGTTGGGGTGATTCCTCCTTTAAGAAATTTAATGGATCGGTTTTTCTTTTTAAAACTTTTGCGCCCCCGCCCTGGCGGTGGGAGAATACCTCATGCCAAAAGACCGACTTCCACCGCACATCCCCTACAACAAATCCCTAAGCGCAAAAGCGCGTGAACTTAGAATCCGTCCCACGCCGCCGGAAAAATTATTCTGGAACGCTTTGAGGTCAATGCCCTGGTATCCGGACTTCAAGTTCAACCGGCAAAAACCTTTGGGAAATTACATCGTCGATTTTTAT
>JAJDBD010000009.1 GCA_029261575.1 Nitrospinaceae bacterium
AATCGTTGATAGCGATTCGAGGTCGCCTTGTTGTTGATTCCAAATTCTCGTTAAAAAGACCCGACCTGTCAATAAAGGAATTAGCATGACATTCAATTCCTCGCCCGGGAAATTATTTTGTTTTGGATTGGGTTATACCGGCTCGGCGTTGGCGCGGTATTTAAGCGCTTGCGGTTGGCAGGTCGACGGCTCAATTCGCTCGCCGGAAAACAATTCCCCATGGACCCGGTCAGAGGCTACTGCTCACATTTTTAACGGCGAGGAGCCTTGCCGGGAAGCTTCAGAATCGATTCGCTCCGCCGACTATGTTTTAAGTTGTATCCGCCCCACGGAAAAGGGCGACCCCGTCTTGAATCATCACGCACAGGATTTGATCGATAATCGAAATCTGAAATGGGCGGGGTATTTATCTACCACCGGAGTGTATGGCGACCATGCAGAGGCCGAGGTAGACGAAAGCTCTCCCCTGAACCCCGGTAACGAGCGCAATCGTCGCCGCGCAACGGCGGAGCGCGAATGGCTGAAATTATGGGAGGAACATTCCCTTCCCGTTCATATATTCAGGCTGGTCGGCATTTACGGGCCGGGGCGGGGAACATTGGAAAAACTCAAGCAGGGCACGGCTCAACGCATCGACTGTCCGGGCGCGAAGTTTTCTCACATCCATGTCGACGACGCCGTGCAAGTCATTGCGCGATCCATGCAATCTCCTAATCCGGGCGCAATTTACAATGTTTGCGACGACGCGCCGGTCTCGCAAAGGGAGAGCGTGGAGCATGCCTGCGATATTCTGAATATCCCCTACCCTCCTCTCGTTCGATTGGAGGATTCCGGCTTGTCGGAACTGGGGCGTAGTTTTTATTCCGACAGGAAACGCGTTCAAAACCGTCGCATCAAAGAAGAGCTTGGAGTAAAATTGAAGTTTCCAAATTACAGGGAAGGCCTTGCCGCCCTAACGGGACAGCGGAATAAATGAAACTTGAAGGAGACGCAAATAAATGGGCGCGAAAAAACCGGCGGTGGTCCTGGTGGGCCACGGAGGGGTTCCTAAAGATTATCCACGCGAGAAGGTTTCGGAATTAAAGCGGCTGGAAAGGGAACGGCAGAAAACCGGCGGACCTCCCGGAGAGAAAGAAGAGGCTTTGGAAACGGAACTGCGCGAATGGCCCCGAACGCCCGAGTCGGACCCGTATAAAGCGGGACTGGAGGCCTTGTCGGAAAAACTCGCTCCCTTGTTGCCGGAGGCGGAGCTTGTTCTGGCCTACAATGAATTTTGCAAACCCACCCTGGAACAGGCGGTGGAGGATTTGGCCGCAAAAGGATTTGATCCCATCAACGTGGTCCCGACCATGTTCACTCCCGGAGGCAGTCACTCCGAAATCGAGATCCCGGAAAAGTTACAGGACCTGCGCCGCCGCTTGCCGGAAACAACGCTCAATTACTCCTGGCCGTTCGACCTGGAAATAGTCGCGCGCATGCTGTCGCAACAACTGCAAAACTCCCGCGTCACCGGATTTAACGACTAGCCGCAACGCAGCAGGTTGGGGTCAATCGAAATGGATGGAACCCTCGCCCAGAAGATTTTCTATTTTCTCCACCACCTCGTCGCAGGGTTGGACCTTGATGGGGGAATGAACGGTGCGCACCTTGTGCTCGTGATCGGGAAACATAAAATGCAAATGCAGGTCGTTGGCTCCCTTGTGCGAATCGAGAATGTCTTTGACCGACTGCAACATTTCTTTTTCCAACCCCGGGGTTCGGAACTTGATATGGACCTTTCCCTTCCAGTATAACTTCGCGTCGGCCAGAGGCATGATTTCATTGGCAATCACTTTTGGAATATTGCCGTCCGACTCGACAGTTCCCTTGACCAAAACAGGTTCGTCCCCGTTTAAAAGTTCCTGGACAGCGGCGTAAAGTTCCGGCCAAACGGTGATCTCGACCATCCCTTGCAAATCCTCCAGAGTGACCAGAGCCATCTTGTCGCCTTTTCGAGTCGTCTTGGTTGCGACTTTGGAGGCCACCCCTCCCAGGCTAACGGATTTGCCGTTGCTCACCTCGGCAATGGACAGGGAATTGCAATCGGTGAACCAGGAAATTTCCCTGGCGTACTGGGTCAAAGGATGTCCGGTAATATAAAAACCGATACATTCTTTTTCATACCTTAACCGATCATGGTCGCTCCATTTCTCGTCCCCGGCCTCGACGCCTCCCTGGCTCATCGTTTGAAAATCGTCTTCAAAAGCGTCAAACATACTGGCTTGCCCAAGTTCCCGGTCGCGTTGCCGGGTCTGCCCGGCTTCCATGGCTCCGGGTAAAAGTTTCATCATTCCCGCGCGGGTTTGGCCCAGGGAATCGAAGGCTCCGCTTTTTATCAAACTTTCGATCACCCGCTTGTTGACCTTTTGCAACTCCACATGCTCGCAAAATTCGTTCAGCGAGGAAAACCGCCCCAGGCCTTCCCGCGTTTCCAGAATGGAGTCGATGGCCGCGGATCCTACGTTCTTGATGGCGCCCAACCCAAACACCAGTTGATCGTTGGCCACGGAAAAATCGCGATAGCTGAGGTTGACGTCCGGCGGCTGAATAGAAATATCCATGCTTCGGCAATCGTTGATATATCGCAAGACCTTGTCCGCATTGTCCATTTCGCTGGAAATCAGCGCGCCAAAAAACTGCAGGGGATAATGAGCCTTTAAATACGCCGTTTGGTAGGACACCAAAGCGTATGCGGCGCTGTGAGACTTGTTGAATCCGTAACCCGCAAACTTGGCGATGAGTTCGAAAATCCGTTCCGCCTTATTTTCGGGAACCTTGTGGGCCTTGCAACCGGTAAGAAATTTTTCCTTCTGTTGTTCCATTTCTTCCGGTTTCTTTTTACCCATCGCGCGGCGCAGGATATCGGCGTCGCCCAGGGTAAAGCCTGAAAGGACGCTGGCGATTTTCATGACCTGTTCCTGATACAAAATGACCCCGTGGGTCTCCTGCAAAATATCCTTCAGTTGGGGGAGGTCGTATTTCACCTTTTGATGGCCGTGCTTGCACTTCACATAAGCGTCCACCATGCCGCTTTCCAGAGGACCGGGACGAAACAGGGCGAGAAGAGCGATCACGTCTTCAAAACAATCGGGCTGCATTTTTTTTAGCAAATCGCGCATCCCCGGACTTTCCAACTGGAAGACGCCTTGAGTGTGGGCCTCGCAAAGCAGTTTCAAAGTTTTGGCGTCCTTCAGGGGAACGACGTCAATGCAGACCTCTTCGCCCTTGGATTCTTTTATCAGCTTTAATGCATTGTGGATCACCGTCAGGGTTCTGAGTCCCAGAAAATCCATTTTTAACAGGCCCAGCTTCTCTATATCGTTCATAGCAAACTGGGTGACCACCTCGTCGTTGGCTCCCCGGTAAAGAGGCAGAAACTCCCACAAAGGTTTCGGGGAGATCACCACGCCGGCGGCGTGCGTCGAGCAATGCCGTGGCAATCCCTCGAGGCGGACCGCGATCTCCAGCAATTCGTCGGCCTTTTCACTCTCCCTTCTGGTTTCGGCAAATTTGGATTCTTCCTTGAAGGCGTCTTTAAGCGTTATGCCCAATTTGTTGGGAACCATTTTGGCTATCTTGTCCACCTCGCCGTAGGGCATGTCCAACACCCGGCCCACGTCGCGGATCACTCCCTTGGCGTTCATGCTCCCAAAGGTGATGATCTGGCTGACATTTTCATAGCCTCCGTATTTCCGGGTGACATAATCGATCACCTGATCGCGTCCCTGAATGCAAAAATCAATATCAATGTCGGGCATGCTGATTCGTTCCGGATTTAAAAATCGCTCGAACAAAAGATCGTATTGGAGAGGATCCAGATCGGTTATTTTCAAGGCGTAGGCCACCAGGCTCCCGGCGGCGGAACCCCGGCCCGGCCCCACGGGGATGTTGTTGTCCCTGGAATAGCGGATGAAATCCCAGACGATCAAAAAGTAACCGGGGAATTTCATTTTATTGATGATGCCCAGCTCTTCCTCCAACCGCTCTTCATATTTCTGCGCGTCGACGTCGCGACTCTTCAAAGCGGGGGATTCCAATCGTACTTTTAAACCTTCCGTCGCCTTTTCCTTCAAAAAAGAGTTCAGGGTATAACCTTCCGGCACCGGGTATTCGGGGAGATTGAGCTTGCCGAATTCCATCTCCAGGTTGCAATGCTCGGCGATCTTAACGGTGTTTTCTATCGCCCCCGGAACGTGGCCGAACAACGGGGTCATCTCCTCGGGCGATTTAAAATAATACTGACCGCCGGGATATTGCATCCGGTAGGGATCGCTTATTGTTTTTCCGGTTTGCAGGCAGATAAGGATTTCATGCGCGCGGGCGTCTTCAGGATTCAGGTAATGGCAATTATTGGTGGCCACCACGGGAATGGATAGTTTTTCGCCGATTTGAATCAGCTCTTTATTGACCCGTTCCTGATTTTCCTGTTCATGGAACTGAAGCTCGAGATAATAATTATCCTTGCCCATGATTTCCTGGTACTGCCCGGCCATTTTTGTTGCGCGCGGAATATTTTCTTTAAAAATATTCCAACCGATTTCACCTCGCATGCAGGAACTCAGGGCGATCAAACCTTCGGAGTGTTGCGCTAACAGCTCCTTGTCGATTCTGGGTTTGTAATAAAAGCCTTCCATATAGCCCGCCGAAACCAGCCTCAAAAGGTTTTGGTAGCCGGTTTCGTTTTTGGCCAGAAGAATCAAATGATGGGAAGCGTCGCGGAGGCCGTGTTTATCTTTTTTATCGGTCCGGCTTTCGGGCGCGACATAAACCTCGCACCCGATGATAGGCTTTAAGCCATGCGCCTTGGCTCCAGTGTAAAACTCCACGGCTCCGAATAAATTCCCGTGGTCCGTCAGCGCCACGGCGGGCATTTTGAATTCCTCCGCCTTGCGGAACAGCTCTTTCAGACGAATGGAGGAATCCAGCAGGCTGTAAGACGTATGCAAATGGAGATGAACGAAGTTTGAATGGCGCATGGAAATGGAATCGGTTGCAGGGGAAATATAAGGGGATCAGCCTGCTTGTATCGCTTGATCGAGCGGCTGAAATTTTTTGCCCGTCGCCTCCGCAACGGCGGAATGCGTCACGGCTCCTTTGTAAACGTTGACGCCGCCCCGGAGTTCCGGATGCGCCTTCAAAGCGCCGGCAAAACCCAATTGCGCCAGGGCAAAGGCGTATTTAAACGTCGCGTTGGTCAGCGCAAACGTGGAGGTTCGCGCCACGGCTCCCGGCATGTTCGCCACGCAATAATGGACGACGCCGTCGACCTCAAAAATCGGATCGCTGTGGGTGGTGGGACGCGAAGTTTCAAACACGCCGCCCTGGTCGATTCCGACGTCGACCAGCACCGATCCCGGATTCATATGGGAAAGCATTTTTCGCGTAATCAACGTCGGGGCCTTCGCGCCGGCCAATAATACCGCGCCGATAACCAGATCGGCCCGCTTTATGGATTCAATAATGTTCAGGCGATTGGACATCAGAGTGGTCACCCGGCCTCCGTAAAGGTCGTCCAAATATCTCAATCTATCGAGGTTCAGGTCGAGGACCGTCGCCTGAGCGCCGACGCCGACCGCCATCTTCAAGGCGTTGAGTCCCACCACGCCGCCTCCAATAATAACAATATGGCCGGGATCCACTCCGGGAACGCCGCCCAGTAAAATACCGCGTCCGCCGGTTTCGCGCTCCAGGTATTTGGCGCCTTCCTGAACGGCCATGCGACCGGCCACTTCGCTCATCGGGATCAAAAGCGGCAAGGACCCGTCGGGCATTTGCACCGTTTCATAGGCGACGCCGATAATTTTTCTATCCAGCAAGCTCTGACAAAGTTCCGGGGCCGGAGCCAGGTGCAGATAGGTATATAAAATCTGGCCTTCTCTCAACAAACGGCATTCCTCCGGGAGGGGTTCCTTTACCTTAACGATCAAATCAGCCTCGCCAAAAAGCTCTTCGCGCTCCGCAATCCGGGCGCCTTCCCGTTCGTATTGCTCGTTATCGATACCGCTTCCGAGACCCGCGCCGTCTTCCACCAGCACGGTATGTCCCGCCTCCACGAGCGAATGAGCCCCCGCCGGGGTCAAAGACGCGCGGTACTCGTCGGTTTTGATTTCCTTTGGTATTCCAACAATCATTGTGGCCTCTCAATCAAATTGAAATTTTATTTTGACACAACTGAAGCGATTGCTTCACAATATTTTTTCACACTCAAAAACCCGACAATTATTCAAATGGTTTTGCAACAGGCCCTTTTAAGCTATAATTCGAAAATTCAGATTTTCGCTCAATTTCCTTCGGCAATGAATTGGAAGACACCACCAAAACCAAATTCGAAAAAATAGAACTGGACGTCCGGGAAGCGATCGAGTTTTGGGGGAGTTCCCTGGATCTTGACGATAAGGGGATCGGCGAGGAGGAATTAAAGTTTCTGATCGATCTTAAGGAGTTTGGATCCGTTGAGAAACTTCATCTATGTAATAACGAATTGAGCGACAGTGAAATCGCCATCCTCTCCCAGGCTCCCGGCGGCAAATTGAATTCGCTGTATTTAAGCCACAATCACATTGGCGACGACGGCGCCGCGGCCCTGGCTCAATCGGCTTTGGCGGAAAACCTGACGTTTTTGATGCTGGAAGGCAACAACATCGGCGCCCGAGGAACGGCGGCTGTCGCCAATTCAAAAAAATTTTCCAACTTGGAATCGCTTTGCCTGGATTCCAATCCCATAGGTCCCGAAGGGGCGAAAGCGATCGCCCAATCGCAATGCCTGCCGCGCCTGGACGCCCTGCACCTGGACAGCGTAAATTTGGGAGACGAAGGAGCCGTCCACATCGCCAACTCGGCCTCTCTGACCGGATTGAAAAAACTTTATCTTTGTTCGAACGGATTGAGAGACGAGGGAGCCATAGCCCTGGCGAATTCCCCGGCCCTGGAAAACCTCAGGATTTTTAGCGTGTGGAGAAACGAAATCCGCGACGCAGGCGGTAAGGCCATCGCCGATTCAAAATATTTCAACAATCTGGAACGCCTGTACATGAGCTTGAACTTTATCGAGCCTTCCATGACCGCTTATATCCGCGAGTCGGATCTGGCGAAAAGACTCAATACCCTGGTGATGGATTAGGGTCCAAACTCATGGCTCAACGGAGGGACCGTGAAAAAATACGAAGAATACGAATTCACCTACAGCCGATTTTTTAACGTGGTGTTTCACATCGGGGTGATATTCAACGTCTGCCTGGTGATCTGGCTGTATCTGGTTTTTTTTGAAGTGATATGATCCGAAGTCAGATCAATTCCGGCTGGGAGTCGGAGGCCTTGACCAGCGGGTTCTTGTTTTCCCAGACCAATCGTCCGCCGGGAATTAAAAACTCTCCCCTGGCATTGCACATTGGGCGCCAGTTGTTGTCGATATAAACCTCGTTGGGGCGGAATTTGGCTTTATATGTGAGCGACTGGTTGCCCGTTATATAATAGCCGAGATAAAAGTTTTCTATTTCGCGATTCCTTGAATATTCAATTTGCTTCAAAACGCTAAACGTTCCCAAACTCATCTTGGGATCGGGCAGGTCGTAAAAAGTATAAATAGCCGAAAAGGATTTTCGGGTGACGTCTCCCAGGGCGGCGCCTACCAGCTTTCCTTCGTGGTAATACTCAAACTCGATTCCAAAAGGAGTTTTCACGTAAAAGGACAACCGGAAGTTTTGTTCGTCCTCCACGTCGTCCACCAGCGACTGAAATCGTTTTTTATGTTTTAGATACAGTTGGAACTTATCTCTCGAATATTGCGGGGAGCCAATTTTAACTTCAATATCCTTGCAGGTTTTCAAGGATCTTTTCTGGCTCCGGCTCGGCGCAAACCCGCTCAACGGAACCCGTATGGGGACGCATTCGTGACAGGTTTTACATTGGGGACGAAAATAATAATCCCCAAAGTGACGCATTCCGTTGGCCAGTAAATACTCGAATTCCACTTCCGAAATATCCTCGAGAAGATATTCCTCAAACAGGGATTTGCGGTCTTTGAAATAACCGCATTGGAAAGTTTTGGAATCAATAAAATGAGCCAGCATTCAACAACCTTCAAACAACCTTGGAAAGATAAAAACGTATTTTTGCAACGCACAGAATCGGCCTTTGTATTTTATACCATTTTTGATTTTAAGAAAACTTCTAATCATTTGATATTCCTACCTTGAACGCCCCAAAACCATTTCATCCAACAATTTATTCCAACTTATTGAAATCACTAGCTTTTATGATTCATTGCAATGCAGTTTTTTTTGTGATTTACTATCTCCGTCCGGGTGCCTGAGTTTCCGCCTATCCCAAAATATTGCAAATATTCCTCTAAATTAACAAGCTTTTGAACGTTTCCGTCATCATCCCAACGTTAGACGAGTCCTGCGTTTTGGGCCGCACGCTTTCCTCAATGCAGAGGAACCGGCCGCACGAAATCATCGTCGCCGACGGTGGAAGCGCCGACGACACGCTGGATATCGCCAGGAAATTTAACGTCTCCATTGTTTCCAGTTCGCCGGGAAAAGCCCTGCAAATGAACGTCGGCGCTCGGGAAGCCACTGGAGACCTGTTATTGTTTTTGCACGCCGACTGCGATCTCGGTCCGGAAGGATATCAAAAAATGTTGAACGCTATGGAGAGGGATGGTTTTGTCGGCGGGGCCTTCAGCCTTTCTATAGAATCCGACCATTGGTCCTTGCGTTTGATTTCCTACCTCGCCAATCTAAGGTCCAAAAGTCTGCATCTCGTTTATGGAGACCAAGCTATCTTTGTCCGATCCAGCGCATTTAATAAAGTCGGGGGATATTCTCCCTTGCCCATTTGCGAGGATTTGGATTTTTTTCGTAAGATCCGAAAACTGGGGGGAATGGCCTTGCTGGACGAAAAGGCCAGCGTCTCTCCCCGGCGCTGGCTTGCGGAGGGGATCGTCTTCACCACTTTCCGAAATACCGTTATCGCCGGTCTATTCCTTTTAGGATTTCCCGCCAGGATATTGAGTAAATGGTACCTCCCCGTGAGGTAAAGTTTTGGTTCTGGAAAAGTTTCAGGTAATCGCTCGCAACACAATGGTTTTTAATTAACTTGAATTCAAGGCGCCACCCTGAATATAATTTATGAATTGGCAACAGGCAATTCCCGCAAATTTATTGTAGAATCGGACTTATGGGTCGTAAAAAAAATCAAAAAAAATCCAACCGCGACGCGGTTCCGAATAAGAAAAAGCCGATGCAGATAATTGCCCTCGCTACCCTGGTGGTTTGTATTTTAGCGGGCGTGTATTACGTTTCCAAACCCGGCGCGCCTTCGAAACCCGTCGCTAAAGTCGATCCCTTCGGCCCCATGATCGAAACCCGCCCGATTCTCAGCCCCGCGCTGTTTACCGGCAGGGCCGCCATGGCTTATCGATACGCCGCCGAAATCCCCAAAATCATCGACAGCCAGTTCTGCTACTGCTATTGCAAACGCGACCATGGCCACAAAACCTTATTGACCTGTTTCACGAACAATCACGGCGCCAAGTGCGACACTTGCATCGAAGAAGTCATTTACGCGTATGAACTCAACAAGCAAGGAAAATCCATCGACGAGATTGTGATCGCCATCGACAAGAAATTTTATCGTCCCTATCGCCCGCGTCGCATTTAAAGGAAATCATGGAAAACGCTGTGGAAAGTAAACCTATCGCCATTTACATCCCCTACGCCCTGCTGGCCGCCACCCTGTTTTCGTTCTTCATCCTCGCGTTGAACAAAGTGGAATTGAAACCTTTCGAGGTGGAGTACCCCGCCGAGGCGTTCATCGCCCCGGAGTTCCAACTGCCGTCCCTGAGCGGAGGCACGGTGCAACTTTCCGACTACCGCGGCAAGGTGGTGTTCATCAATTTCTGGGCCACCTGGTGCGCCACCTGCAAAGTGGAAATGCCTTCCATGCAACGCGTGTACGACATGTTTCGGGACCGCGGATTCGAAATGCTCACCATCAGCGTGGACAAGGACCAATCGCTGATCGAGCCATTCATGAAACAATACAATCTCACTTTTCCGGTATTGCTGGATCCGGATAGCAAGTTGGCGAAAAAGAAATACAAAACCACCGGCGTCCCGGAAACTTTTATTCTCGACCGCACCGGACTCATCGT
>JAJDBD010000010.1 GCA_029261575.1 Nitrospinaceae bacterium
AAGCGCTCCAAAGCAATCATCTTGTTTGCCCGCGACCCTGTTGCGGGCCGGGTCAAAACCCGGTTGGCCCGCGACCTTTCCGAAGAGTTTGTTCTGGAGTTGTATCGACGGTTTTTGCGCGACAGTCTGGCGTTGTTGGGAAAGGTTCCGGAGGCGGATTGTTTTTGCGGAGTCCATCCGGTTCCCGAGTCGGGGTTTTTTGAGGAAGCGGGAACGGAATACGGAGTGGAAGTTTTTGCGCAGGAGGGCGGCGACCTGGGCGAGAGAATGCGCAAGGCTTTCCAGCGAAAGTTTAACGCTGGTTACGAAAATGCGGCGATCATCGGCTCCGACAGCCCGTCGTTGCCGTCGGCTTATATCGAGCGCGCTTTGGCGAGCGACGCGGACGTTGCGATCGGGCCGGGAACCGACGGAGGATATTATCTGATTGGCATGCGCGGTCGCGCGACGGAAATCTTCTCGCAGATTGACTGGGGGACCGACTCCGTTCTGGCAAGCACGGTGGGCCTGTTAAAGCCCTTGGGCGCGAGCGTCGAGGTGTTGCCGCCCTGGTACGACGTCGACGAGTTGGCGGATTTGAAATTTTTGAAAACGCATTTATCCCTGTTGAACCTTTGCGGTCAAAACGCGGCGCCGGCCACCTGGGATTTGATTAAGGACAGGCAGTTTTAAGAGTCCTCATAAAACGTTATGAAAACTTGCAATTATAAAGACGCTGAATTCGAGTCGTTGGCAAACCGACTGATCCACCGGGCGGACGTCGATTTGGAAAGCCGGGACGAAACGGTGCGCGAAATTCTCCGCAACGTGAGGGAAAAAGGCGACGACGCGCTCGTTGAATACACCAATCGCTTCGATCAAACGGCGTTTGGCGTGGACGACTTATTGGTCGGGCGGGATGAAATAGAGGCGGCTTACAAAAGCGTTCCGCAAAATGAAATCGAGGCTCTGCAACTGGCCGCCGGAAATATCAAAAAATTCCATCAACGTCAGGTACAGGAGTCCTGGGAGTATAGCGAGGGCGGAGTGACGCTGGGGCAGATGGTGCGTCCCCTGGCGGTGGCGGGGATTTATGTTCCCGGCGGCAAGGCGTCGTATCCTTCGTCGGTTCTCATGAACGCGATCCCCGCGCGTGTGGCCGGGGTGGAGCGGATCGTCATGTGCAGTCCGGCGCCCGGAGGGGAGATGAGTCCTCATGTCCTGGTGGCGGCCGATCTGGCGGGCCTGGACATGATATTTAAAGTCGGCGGGGCGCAGGCGGTGGGCGCCATGGCTTATGGGACGGGCACGGTTCCCCGGGTGGACAAGATTGTGGGTCCGGGAAATATTTATGTCGCCCTGGCCAAGCGCCTGGTTTTTGGGGTTGTGGACATCGACATGATCGCCGGGCCGAGCGAAATCCTGATCGTTGCCGATTCCAGCGCGCGGGCGGACTTTGTGGCGGCGGATATTCTTTCCCAGGCCGAGCACGACGAACAGGCGGTCACCGTGCTGGTCACCCCTGATGAAGAATTAGCCGAAGCCGTTGCCCTGGAGTTGGAGGCGCAAAAGAAAAAGCTCAAACGCCAGAGTATTATGGAGACTTCGTTAGCCGACCACTGCTATTTGCTTGTGGTCGCAGGACTTGAGGAGGCAGTGGATCTGGCCAACCGCATTGCCCCGGAGCATTTGGAGTTGGCGGTAGCCGAACCGGAGCAATGGGTGAAAAAAATCCGCAACGCGGGGGCGGTGTTTTTGGGACATTTTACGCCGGAGGCCGTCGGGGATTATCTGGCGGGGCCAAACCATGTACTGCCCACCAGCGGGACGGCGCGGTTTTCCTCTCCCCTGGGGGTCTACGATTTCATCAAAAGGACGAGTTTGATTTCCTATAGTCCAGAGGCCTTGGAAAATGTTGCCTCCGCCTGCCGGACGCTGGCGGAAATGGAGAGCCTGGACGCCCATGCAAATGCCGTAAAAATAAGGGTTTCGGTGGAAAATACCGGGTAAAACGGAGTGTTGAGAAAATTTTAAAGGGGAATGCTCCAAATAAGCTTGACATCGGGCGGTGGGCATGGTAAAAATCCCTCGGAAAATGCCTAAAAAATGGTTATTTAAGCGTTTTTCTGGGAGCTAGTAAACGACTGAAAAGATAGTCGTTTTGGTTCTTTTTTGTCTTTGGTTTTAACCTGTAGCCTTTTATGGATGGATGCAGGTATAATAATTTGGTTCTATATTTTTTTTAATTAGTTTTGTTGGTAACTGCAGAGCCAACAAATACGAATTTAAAATTCCCACAAAATGCATTTTTTCAAATCAGGAGGAAAAATTATGTTGGGGAAAGAGCATAGGAAATTCAAGGCAATTCCTTGGGTTCTGGCGGCTGTTCTGGCTGTTTGTTTCGCCGGCTTTGCCCAAAACGCTTTTGCTAAAGAAGCGTTTGCCGAAAGCGTTTTCGCTGAAGAAGCGTTTGCCAAAGAAGTTGGAGCCCAGGAGGCTGAAGTTGCCGAGGGCGAAGGCAAGCCCGAGGTTGAGTGGAGTCAGGACGTCTTCTATAAGGATTTTGAAGGCAATCCGCTGAAAGGGATCGTGAGCGGTTATCCGGCCCCCGAGTTAGGCGACTCCGACTACAACCGTTATGATTTTGCGCCGAGCCGAATGTTGCTTTGGATGGCCAATCAGCAGCATTTGTATTTTGGTAGTTTCGTGCTGGCGGTTCCCATCTTTTGTATGGTGATCGAATTCATTGGAGTGCGTACCAAGGAGTCCGACCCGGTTCTTTCCGCTAAGTACGACAAGCTGGCCCACGACCTGATGAAGGTTAGTTTGACGGCGTATTCCTGGACTGCGATCCTGGGAGGGGTTTTGTTGTTTACCTTCATTACCTTGTTCCCCGGTTTCTTTAAGTATATGGCCGGTATTTTCCGTCCTGTAATGCATGTTTACGCTCTGATGTTCCTGGCCGAGAGCGGCGTTCTTTACGTCTATTACTATGGTTGGGATAAGATGAGCGCCGATCCCTTTCTGAAGTGGATCCACGTCAGTCTGTCCGTATTGCTGAACCTGATCGGAACCGTGCTGATGTATCTGGCCAACTCCTGGGCGACTTTTATGCAGGCTCCGGGCGGCATCGACGAGCAAGGCCGGTTTCTCGGTAATATCTGGCACGTGATTCACTCCACCCTTTGGAATCCTGTCGGGGTTCATCGGATCCTGGGGAACATCGTGTTTGGCGGAGGAATCGTGGGGGCGTATGCCGCTTACCATTACCTCAGCGCCAAAAACGACGAGGAAAAAGCGCATTACGACTGGATGTGTTACGTAGCGATGTTTATCGCTATCTTTGGCTTGATTCCGCTTCCATTTGCGGGTTACTGGTTGATGAAGGAAGTGTACGCATTCCGCCAGCAAATGGGCATCACCCTGATGGGCGGCATCATGGCTTGGTTGTTCATCATTCAGGCGGTAATGATCGGCTTGCTGTTCTTCGGAGCGAACTCCTACCTGCATAATAGTATGGCGCGGGTTAAGGGGGCGCATCGCTATATGAAGTACTGCAAGTACATGGTGCTGTTGCTGATCGTCACTTTCACCATGTGGATGACCCCGCATACCATTGTTATGACGCCCGCGGAATTAAAAGCCATGGGCGGCGCGCAACATCCGGTTGTGGGTCACTTTGGGGTTATGTCAGCAAAGAATACGGCGGTGAACTTGATGATCACCTGTACGATTCTTTGTTTTACTCTATATCAAAAAGCGAACAAGAAGATCATGGTTCCCTGGCAGACTATTGGTAACTGCTGGATCGCTGCGATCTTCGTCTGGGCGGCCCTGAATATCATCTTCCTGGGCGTTTATGGTTACTTCCTGCCGGCCAACCAGCGCGTGGGCCTTTCTGTGCCGCAGGTGACCTCGACCCTGACCACCCTGTTTGCCTGTACCGCGATCAATATCTCCATGTTCAAGGACTCCGAGTCCTACGGGGATATTCAATGGGGAACGCTTTCCAAGGTGGGCGCTTACGCGATCTTCCTGTTGGCGATTTCCTTTACTTGGCTCATGGGTCTTATGGGTTATATCCGCTCTGCCGTGCGCTTGTTCTGGCACGTCACCGAGGTGGTTCGGGACAACTCCCCGGACGCTTATACGCTGACGATCGGCGAGGCGGGTAAGATGCTCACGTTCAACACCCTGTTTGTCTGGGTGCAGTTCCTCGTTGTTTTCTGGGTGGGATCTTTGACTGGTAAGAAAAAAGTCGAAGAGGCTCGCGCTCCACAAGGCATTCCGGTGCCTGCCCAGCAACAGCAGTAAAAAATTATATCCTTTGCGGCGTCCGTCGGCTGGCGGGCGCCGCAATTAATCTTTAGGTTTATTTCAGGGGAGGAGTAAGGGGATGCTTCCAGATCAACACGACATACTGTGGACATTTCTTTCCATTCTGTTCACGGTATTTTCGTTAACCGTATTTGTGATTATCGTTCAGTATTGCAGGGAACGGGACGACGTTGACGGTAAGAAATGGGGAGGGATTTTCGGTGTTTTTCTTATAGCCAATTTCCTTTGCACCAAGCATATGTTCACCCTGGTTCAGGGCGACCAACTTATATTTATTTGGTGGCAGGTTCTCGTCGTCTTTGTACAACTGTTGGTCTGGGGAATCTTCTGTAAAAGCGATAAGATAGAATCGCAGTCGCCTCCTCTGATCCGGGCCGTTTTTTTCTGGGTTGTCATCGGGCTTCTGCTCGCGGGTTATACCAACTGGTTGCCCCAGCAAAGAAGCGATCCTCCTCCTAAAGGTGGCGCCGCAATTTCCGCCGATCTGACCATGGAAGAGTTTGCTGATATGGGACGGGTCATCGTTTTTGGCGCCAAACAGGTTGCGGGTCAAAAATCGATCGGTAAAGGTCAATGTCCTCTTTGTCATACGTTCGAGCCTGGAAATAATATTGGACGTTGCCCGAACTTGTTCGGCGTTGAGGAGCGCAGTCACACCCGCATTAAGGAGGAGCGCTACCTGAACCTGCCGGTTAAAATCGGCGAAAAGGAGCCCGCTACCGGCGTCGTTAAGGGTAAGCGGGACGGAGTTGATCCCGCCTATCAGAGAGGCGGATCCGACGATTTGAATGGAGAGGATTACCTTAGGGAATCGTTGATGTGTCCCTCCTGCTACGTGGTCACGGGTTTTGGTAAGGAAGGGGACACCAAAAGTCCCATGCCGGTTATTTCAAAACCTCCGATCAGTCTGAATCCGGTAGAATTGAACGCGGTCATTGCCTGGTTGCAATCCAAGGATACCCCGGGCGAATTCTCCAAGGTGACCGTGCCTCTGCCTTCAGCCGAAGACTCTGCGCCAAAGGCGGCGGATTCCGGCGAAGAGGAAGAGAGACCGGTGTTCGTTACCGGTGAAGAAGACATTCCAACTATGATCAATACGTTGGGTTGTCCGTTGTGTCACACCATTCCGGGCGTCGAAGGCGCGGTTGGGGAGCTTGGGCCGAAGTTGCACGAGAAAACCAACGCACCCCTACGCATCAAGGATTCCAGGTATGAAGGTAAGGCTACCAATACCAAGGAATACGTTCGGGAATCCATCCTCTGCCCAGGCTGTTATATTGTTATGAACGAGGCCGAAGGCGAATTGTTTCCCGATGGAGTGATGCCTCCGGATTTTGCCAACAAGCTTTCCGTGAAAGCTATCGATAAACTGGTGGATTTTATTGCAAACACCGAAGCCCCCCCTGCGGGTTGACCCAGGAGAATTAGTAATGAACAAAACTTTAGTTGCAACAATTATTCTGGCGGTGGTAGTGGGGGTCTTCCATTATGTGTTGTTCCCCATATTCACTCCCAAGGGATTTTCTTGGGTTTTAAATCAGTACGTTTACTTTTTGATTCTGGTTCTTTCCATCGTCGCCTACAATCTCATCTTGAAATTGAAGCCGGCGATGGCCTGGAGAGGCGGGGTAGTTTGGTTGACCGGTTTGTATTTTTATAAGTTTATATTGTACCCGCCCGTTCCCTGGACCCTTCTCATCACTTATATGATGTTGTGGTCCATCGGCACCTTTCTGTATATCAGTCAGGACGAGGATACGTTCAGGGAATTCAGAGCGCCGCTCGTTAAGGTGGTCACTGGGGAATACAAGTTTGCGCGTATTATCGTATTCACCTTGATGCCTCTGCTGGTAGGGTTTGCTACCTATCAGTCCCTGATTCCCAAGTTTGCGGAACCGGTGGAGTTGCGTACGGTTCATCCCGCTCCTCCGGCAACCACCAAGGTGCATGGGAAAACCTACGGTTTGGAGGATTTGCAGAATCCTTACCGTGTTGACGAACAGGACAATTATAAGGACAGCTTTCCGTTCCTGGACGCCGACAAGCAGGAGTACATGAAGTTCGTCACCGAAGGCGGAACGGTATTTTTTCAAAACTGCCATTACTGTCACGGCGATCAGCTGAACGGGCTGGGAATGTTTTCTCATGTCTTCAATCCCACTCCCGCCAACTTTGTCGATCCGGGAACCATCGCCATGTTGCGCGAGTCTTTCCTCTTTTGGCGCGTATCCAAAGGCGGACCGGGACTCCCCAACGAGTCGACCCCTTGGTCGTCTGCGATGCCTCCTTGGGAAGAGCATTTGACCACCGAGCAAATTTGGAAGGTCATTCTCTTCGAATACTGGTATACCGGCTGGCATCCCAGAACGTTTGACGATGAATCATCCGTTGGCGAATAGTGATTAATGAATTCAACTTCTGAATCTATAATATAAATTTAGGATTGAGGAATCATGAATAAAAAAACTGCAATAACTTGGAAAACTCTGGCGATCTCGATCGCGCTGTTGGTAGGCTTTTTCCTGCCCTCGGCGGTTTGGGCGGCGGCTCCGGACGTCGTTAAAAAAGATACGCTGGAGTTGGGCAAAAAGATTTATTTCAAGCGCTGTGTCTGGTGTCATGGCGTTAAGGGCGGGGGAGACGGCCCATCGGCCAATCGTCTGTTCACCCGTCCCCGAAACTTTCTTCAGGGGACGTTTAAGATTCGAACCACGGACTCCGGCGAGTTGCCTTTCGAGGCGGATTTGATCAAAACCGTGAAGAACGGTTTGCCGGGTTCCGCAATGCCTGCCTGGGGCGAAGTTCTCAAAGATGAGGAAATTACGGCCGTTGTTAACTTTGTCAAAACTCTGGTTGAAGACCGGAGCTTCGACGACGTTGAGGACGAAGTTCTGAACCCAATGGAATTTGGAACCGTGCCTTGGTCGACGGACGCCGGTGGAGTCACCGGACTAAACCTTTACCTGAACGTTCCGCAGGAAGCAATTGATCAGGGTAAAGAAGTCTTCATTAAGAACAAATGTTTCGAGTGCCATGGAGGAGAGGGCCGGGGAGACGGTAACCCGACGATGAAGGACGACTGGGGATTCCCCATTCTTGCCGCAGACTGGCAACAATGCTGGAATTTCCGCGGAAGTCGTCGCGACGCCTACGACCCTTTTAATGTCGTCCGGACCATTTCCACAGGTTTGAACGGCACGCCAATGCCTAACTTCCGGGAGCAGATCACGGTGGAAGACCGGTGGAAGCTGGCGGCTTTTGTGAACTCGCTTTGTCCCAGGAAGAGGATGGATCCTCTGGCCAACAAACCGGTCAGCGATTTCCTGATTTCCTCCATGTTTACCGAGGGGGACATTGCCCGTAGCATCGACGATCCAATGTGGGACGCTCCGGACGACGACCCCAAACTGATTTCGCGCGGCGAGGGGTATCCTGGAACGCTCAACAAAAAGCATTATATCGCGCTTGGGGGCCAAATCACCCGGGGAAACCGGAATTTCGATCCCAAGGCGGACAACCTTTGGGTTTCCTCCCGCTGGAGTCCGTCCGAAGGAGCGGTTTATTACCTCGTCGAGTATCACCTGAGGTTCTTGTCCACGGATCCTGAATATCCCGACGCCATTGCTATTCAGTGGCCGGGAAAACTTCAGGATTTGTACGGCGCGGAAAAACCCTACTTTATTTTTGGGGATTCCAAAAAACCGGTCGATCTTTGGAAGGCCAGTTTCCTTGCAAAGGACTATCAACAAACCAGTCCTCCGAACGAGGCTGGATATAAACTCGACGTTAAAGTAAACGAGTTTATCGGCAACGGATTCGACGCCATTAAGGAGAAAGAAACTCCGGCGAATGTTGAAGTGGTCGATTCCATTTTCAAACAAGGTCGGGTAAAAATTCTTTTCCGGCGCTCTCTGGAAACCGAGAATAAGGAAACCGACGTTCAGATTTTTCAGGAGACCTTCATTCCAGTTTCGTTTTTCCAGTGGTCTGGCGCGGATAAGGAAAAAGACGAGCACAACGCTCTGTCCACTTGGGTGTATACGATTCTTGAGCCGCCGGTTCCGGATTCCATTTACTACATGCCTCCGATCATGGCTGTAATTTTTATCGGATTGGAAGGCTGGCTTGTTTGGATGACGAATCGTACCCGGAAAATGTACAAAGAAGGTAAGGCGAAATAGCAGCCTTTCCTATCAGGATAGAATAAGAAAAAGCCCGTTGCCGAAAGGCGACGGGCTTTTTTTTATTTAGTAAAAAATAAAATTGAAGGACTAAACTTCTCTTTTAAGTTAACCGGTTCTTAAAAGGAGGAACTCAAGGCGAGATCATTCGTTGATTTGTTCCAGGTCCATATTGCCCTCAATGATTTCCCGAAGGGCCAGTTCGTAAAAATTCTTTGGTTTGATCTGTTCTTCCTCCACCTCGATGCAGGGCTGGGCGCCTTTTTCCAATTGATGGATTCTTTGGGAGACAAGAATGCAAAGCAGGTAACGGCTTTTAACCACGTCCAAAGCGTGTTTTTCAAATTCCAGAATTTCTTTTTTTTCTGATGTGAATTCCATTAGTTCTCCAAAAATACGGGTAGCAGAATTGATAAGGCTATTCTAATCTGGAAAACCGTTTGAGTCAATTCCCAAGCGTTTAATTCAAGCGGCGATCAACCGGCAACAAGTTTTCCAGCCGTTTTCAAAACCCTGTCGAGTTGGGCTTCCTCAACGCTCCTGTTTAGGACGGCGCGAAAAACTCCGGGTTCCAGCGCCAAAATTTTGATTCCTTCCGCTTCCATTCCGTTCAAAAACTCTTCCGGGGATATTTTGTTTCTATCGACCTTGAAAAAAATGATATTCGTTTTTACCAAATCAGGATTCAAATCAATCCCATTTATATTCGCCAGTCCGACCGCCAGTTTCCCGGCGTTGCGATGATCCTCTTCAAGACGTTCCACGAGGTTTTCGAGAGCCTCCAGACCCGCGGCCGCCAGGTGTCCGCCTTGTCTCATCCCTCCGCCCAACATCTTCCGATATTTTTTTGCTCTGGCTATGAATTTGGAGTCGGCGCAAATTAACGAACCCACCGGAGCGGACAAACCTTTTGACAGGCAAAACATAACCGAGTCCGCCGGGCGCGCAAGGTTCCGGACGTCGGTCGCCAATGCCACCGCCGCGTTGAATATCCGCGCTCCATCCAGATGAATTTTCAAACCATGGTTTGCGGCCAAGGCGCCCACCGCCTCCATATATTCCGAGGGCAGGGGAGAACCGTTGCAATAGTTATGGGTGTTTTCCAAACAAACGAGGCGGGTGACGGTGTGGTGCAGATCAGGGGCGCGTATGGAGCTTTCCAAAACTTCCAGAGCAATGGTTCCATCTTCTTCGTTGCGGACGGAGTTGGGATGAATACCGCCCAGGGCCGACAGACCGCCCGCTTCGTTTAAAAAAATATGCGATCGGTCGCCGAGGATAACCTCGTCCCCGCGGTTGCAATGACTTAAAAGGCAGGCCAGGTTTCCCATTGTTCCGCTGGGAACGAACAGCGCCGCTTCCTTGCCCAGTTTTTCTGCGGCGACTTCCTGTAGTTTGTGCAGGGTGGGGTCTTCATCCAGGACGTCGTCGCCCACGCGCGCCTCCGCCATGGCCCGGCGCATTTCAGCGGTGGGTTGGGTGACGGTGTCGCTTCTAAGATCTATGATTTCCATGGATTATTTGACGGGTTGGTTTTAGGGACTCGATGGCCCGCGCTTTTTTTTGATTCGATACCAGGCCAGGGAAATAAAAAATACCGGGAGGATGAATCCGCCCATCAATACGCCTCTGACCTTGTTCGCGTTTATACCATAGGCAAGCAAGGCATGGTATTCCTGTTGCGCGCAAAAAATCATGACGGCGGCGATGATGGCGGCGTATCCCTTGCGTTTTGAGTTTTTGGGACCGGGATGGACCAGCCAATGCGCCAGGAAATTGAGGCCGAGGAAGAGGACTCCATTGAGAAACATCAAATATATAATCGTATTTTGTTCGGCGAGAGACACAAAAAAACCGGGAAATAGATTTTTCAAGAAGCGATTATTTTAGCCGGTTTTCAGGTGGGTTAAAAGAAATTATGGCGGGAGGGGAGAGCGCAAAAAAAAAGCCCTGATTGGAAAACCCAATCAGGGCCGCTTTTTGGAATGAACGCTTTTCTTACGTTGGGTTAAAAGTAAAACATGGCGTTCACGGCCACGGTGTCTTGACTGTCTTCGTTGAAGTCGGCGTCACCGTCGCCGAAAGAGTTGATATTAGATTCGTCGTGCCTGTATTCCGCCCGGATGATCAGGTTTCTGTTGACCCTGAATTCCGGAGTGATGGAAAACTCCCAAAGTTTTTCCGAGATGGCCGAGCCAAGCGAACCCTGGATGGGAGTGCGCACGCCGCCCAGATCCTCGAAGTATTCGCCTCTCAGGTTCACGGCGAACCAATCGGTGAATTCATAACGGATCAAACTTTCAAAACCCCACCAGACCGCGTCCTCTCCCGTTGTGGTGGCGGAGTTGTTGTCCTCCACGGCGTAGGAAATGTCGTAGATGAAGGACATTTTATCGGTAACGCCCCAATCAATTATCCAGTCGTAAATATTTCTGGAGTCGTCCTCGTTGACGGGATCGGAAGCCTGAATTTCCGGTCCGCCGGCCCAGTTGAATAAGAGCGACACATTGCTGAGCGGGGCCCAGGCCAACTGGACGCCAAAAGTTTTTCCGTCGTTATCGTCGGTGGTGCGGTCCCAGGCGTCTGCGATCATTGCCATAACGCTGAACTGTTCGCTAAAGGAGTAGGCTGCCCGCATTCCGGAATGGGTGAAAGGTTGACCAAGGCCGTAAAGGAAGGAACGGGAAAAGTTCCAGTTCTGGTCGTCATATCCCATGAAAACTTCCAGTCCGACGTGAGTGGTGAATTTACCAAAATCGACGACCAATCCGTTCGCCAGGGGAATGTTCCAGGAAACGTAACCCTGTTGCAAATCGAAGTCGTCGTCCGCCACGTCGAAAGTGCCGATCGTTCCACCGGTGGGCGTGGTCACGGTAACGTTGGGACCCGGCGCTGCCTTGGCGCCTTCGGGCAAACTGAATCCGAAAGTAATATCGGTTCGGAAACCGACGTCGCCTTTATTGGGGACTTCTTTTAAAAGGACCAGTTCGCCGACGTCGAATTTAAAGGAATTGTGGTCTTTATCAAAAATCCGATTATTGTTAACGCCCGTTACCGGATCGTTAAAGTTGGCGACATAGGAGGAAGAAGCGAAGCCGTGGACTTCAATATCCTTCAAAAGTTCCAGAGGGCCGGATTCGGCAAAAACGGCGCCCGGCGCGAAAATACAGCAAAAAATCAGCAGTATTGATATCCGGCGAAAAGTTTTCATTTTATGTCCTTTTAATGAAGCGGTTAGAAAGTCAAAAAGTTTTGAAATTTCGTTGTATATATTAATCGATATTTTTTAAAATTCAATTCAACAAAGGCCAGACTGGCTATTTTGTGAACCAGGAAATCACACCAGGTTGTAACCCGACTCCCCGTGTTCCGACGCGTCCAGTCCAATTTCTTCCGCCTCGTCGTCGACCCGGAAGCCAATGGTTTTATCGATCAACGTAACCAGTACCCAGGTGACGATGAATGAATACCCGGCGGCGGCGGCAACTCCCACCGCTTGAATTCCCACCTGACCGATGTTGCCTTGCAAAAGCCCGGTTCCGCCGACCGTGACGAACAGGCCCGTAGCGATCGCGCCCCAGGCCCCTCCGACGGCGTGAATCCCGAAAACGTCCAGGGAATCGTCGTATCCCAGTTTGATTTTCATGACCACCGCCTTGAAGCAGATAATACCCGCAACGAAGCCGATCACCATGGCCCAGAGGGGTTCCACAAAACCGGCGGCGGGGGTGATGGCGACCAACCCGGCGACGATGCCCGAAGCGGCTCCCAGGGCGCTGGCTTTTCCCGCCTTCAACCATTCCATAAAGGCCCAGCCGAGCATGCCCGCTCCGGTGGCTACTTGGGTATTGGTGAATGCCAGAACGGCGATTTCATCCGCCGCCAAGGCGCTCCCGGCGTTGAATCCAAACCAGCCGAACCATAACAGACCCGCTCCCAGCAAGGTGAAGGGAAGGTTGTGGGGGATCATCAGGGTGCCGGGAAAGCCGCGGCGTTTTTTCAACACGATGGCGGCAGCCAGACCGGCCACTCCGGAAGAAATGTGCACCACCGTTCCGCCGGCAAAATCCAACGCGCCCAGGTCTCCCAGCCAGCCGCCGCCCCATACCCAATGACAAATGGGATCGTAGACCAGAGTGGACCAGGCCAGGATAAAAACCACATAGGCCGTGAATTTCACGCGTTCCGCAATTCCGCCGCTGATCAATGCGACCGTGATGATGGCAAACATCAACTGGAACATGGAAAACAAATAATCGGGAATGGTTCCATTGAGGGTGGAGGGTTCGATCCCTTGAAGAAACGCCTTGTCCAGGTTTCCCACGAAATGGGCGACGTCTCCGCCGAAGGCCAGCGAGTAGCCGACAAATACCCATTGCACCGTGATGACCCCCAAGGGGATGAAGCTGTGCATTAACGTGCTGAGCACGTTTTTTCTTCGAACCATCCCTCCATAAAAGAGGGCGAGACCGGGCAACATGAGCATGACCAGAGCCGATGATATAAGGATCCACGCCGTGTCCGCAGGGTTGAGTTTGGCGGCCTCCTCGGCCCCGGCAAATGATGCGGTCGATAATAAGAATAAGGAAGCCAGGATAAAGCTCCTTCGAAAACGGCATTTCATACTGTCTCTCCTTTGATTATGTAAACCATTCAAAGATATTTAATAGCGCAAAGAATAGGACTACGATTTCAGTGGAAGCATTGAGCAAATGGACACATATTTCCCCTATTCAGCTTTTGGGTTTCAATTCCCGTACCATTCAAAAAAAAACTTTGTTTTTCCGAAACGATTTATTTAAGCTATTAATTTTAAAAGGTTTAAATTAGTGCATTCCAAAGGCGGTCGGGAAAAACCGGATGAATACCGTTTTTATTTGCTGTGAAAGCAAGCAGAACACTTTTGGGATGCGACAAAAAAGAACAAAAATGTCATGAAAAGCGGGTTGACAGCCGTAAAGCTAGTAAAATCAAATATTTTAAAAAATGGAGGGATTCAGTCAAATTAATGACGAATTTACCTCATGAAATTAAAAAAAGTCGAAACGGCTGTGAAAGCAGGTTTTAAAACCCGCCATTTTTAAACCGCTTGCGCTATTTTGACTGGCTTTGAATAGATTGGCATATTCTTTGCTTTATTTAGGCAAAGTGACTGAAAATCATGATTTTATATAGTTTGAGGAGAAATTAAATGGCCGAATTAGAGGACGAGGATCTTTTAGCACAACTGGACATTGCCCCGCCTGAGGCTAAAAAGTTTCCTTTGATGAAGGCGTTGCTCATTGTGATGATTTTGGCCCTTCTTGGCGGCGGCGGTTATTTTGCGTACACAAAATTTATTGCGGGCGCTCTAATGGGAGCAAAGTCCGGCGCAGAATCAGAATCGAAGCAAAATGATACGAGCGATACGGAGTCCGGTGCGAAGGACGAGGATTTGGGAGCGATGTATTCCCTGGATCCTTTCATCGTTAATTTGGCCGGCAGTCAGGGGAAACGATTTTTAAAAGTGACCGTGGCTCTGGAGTTGAGTTCCCTGGAAATCCGCAATGAATTGAAAGAGAATGAAGAAAAAATATTGGATTCGATCCTGATTTTACTGAGCAGTAAAACCTTTGAAGACGTTTATTCCATTCAGGGGAAATTCAAATTAAAAGATGAAATCGCCACCCGGGTCAACCGCTTCATGGTGTTGGGCCATGTCAAGGACGTCTATTTCTCTGAATTTGTCATCCAGTGATATAGTAAGAAGAAGCTTGATCGAATGACGCTAAAGCAAAACTGGAGAATTATTAAATGAGCCAGGTTCTATCTCAAAGCGAAGTAGACGCCCTGTTGCGTGGGGTGAACGAAGGCGCCGTCGAAACGGAAACCGACGAGCCGGAAGAGTCTACGGGCGTCGTTCCTTACGATCTGACGACCCAGGATAAAATCATCCGCGGACGTCTGCCGACCCTCGACATCGTCAATCAAATGTTTTCCCGTTTGTTCCGGAATTCATTTTCGTCCCTGATGCGTAGATCCGCAGACGTGAGCACCGTATCGACGGACACGGTAAAGTTTGGCGAATTTCTCCGGTCTCTTCCCGTGCCGTCGAGTTTGCATGTGTTCAAAATGGAGCCCTTGCGGGGATTTGGTTTGTTGGTGATGGAAGGCAAGCTGGTGTTTTCGCTTGTGGACACCTTTTTTGGCGGGTCCGGCACGACGGAGTATCGCGGGACCGGGCGAGATTTTAGCGCCATCGAAATTCGCATGACCAAGAACGTGGTGATGACCGCTCTGCAGGATTTGGAAAAAGCCTGGAAGCAGGTTCACCCGATCTTCACCAGTTACGTTCGCTCCGAGGTCAATCCGCAATTCGCCGCCATCGTCCCGCCTTCCGACGTCGTGCTGGTGATCTTGTTTGATATCGAAATGGAAGGCATTTCCGGAACGATGACCCTGTGTATTCCTTACGCCGCGGTTGAACCCATTCTGCCCAAGTTGAAGGCCCAGTTTCAGAGCGAGCAAATGGAGGTGGACCAGGTGTGGGTGAACCGCTTGCGCGGAGAACTAAAAGGCACGCTGGTGGACATGGTCGTTGAACTCGGCGAAACCGAAATCGTTCCCATGGAATTGATTAAAATGAAAGTCGGAGACGTCTTGATGCTGGGAAACGACGTCTCCGATCCGTTGGTCATGAAGGTTGAAGGCATTCCCAAGTACAAGGGCTTTCCGGGCGTTTCCCGCGGAAAAAAAGCTCTCCAGATTTCTAAAATCATTGAAAGGGAAAATTAAGTCATGCAAGAAGACACTCAAGATGATTTTGATTCGTTGGACGATTTAGCCGATATCGGCGACGCGGAGACTCTGGCCGATCTGGACGAAGGAGAATCCCCGGAAAAAAAGGATTCCGGAAAAGACCCGCGCAATCTTGACCTGATCCTGGACATTCCGCTGACGGTGACCGTAGAGTTGGGCCGCAGTAAAATGTTGATCAACGATTTGCTTCAGCTGAGTCAGGGATCCGTTGTGGAACTCACCAAACTTGTCGGCGAACCCCTGGAAGTTCTGGTGAACCAGAAACTGGTGGCTCGCGGAGAAGTGGTCGTCGTCAACGAAAAGTTCGGCGTGCGACTCACCGATATAGTTTCCCCCATGGAGCGCGTTCAAACTCTGGCGTAGGGGAAGCTCATCGGCTTCGATCCGTCTTCCCCGCGCTGCTTCCCTTTGTTTCAAGAAATGAACGGGACTCCGTCCACGTTCAAAAATCCTTATTTAGATACGCCTTTCCTGCCGTTATTTCACCGTTATTTTAAAACGCCCCCCACTAGTTTGACCTACCTGTTTCTTTGTCAAAAAGTTCCAGAATCAATTTGTGGTACAGCCTTTGCACATTGATTAATTAAGTGAGAAACGTCCATTAATTTGACGCTTCAGGAATTAATAATCAACGCGGGTTTGCCATGAATAATATTAAGAGAACCATCAGGCAATCGATAGGTTTACTCCAAGCGGTCGTTATCGGCGGGTTGTTTTTGTTTGCCGCGCCGGTGGAGTCCTCGACGGATTTAAGCAAGTTAAATTATTTACGGGACATTTCCATAGAGACCGGCGAAGACGCCCTGACCTTCCATTTGAAGTTCAGTCGACCGCTCGCAAAAAATCCCCGGCCGGAGTTTTTTGGTAAATCGGTACAGATAGAACTGCCGAACGCCTACATTCATCCCGCAAAAAGATATTTTTATTCCGACGATTCTCCCATCGACCAGGTTTACGCTTCCCAGCTTGACGTCGATCGGGTGCGCGTACGCTTCGTTTACAACGCTTCTCAAACGGATATGGCAAGCAACTTTCGGATTCGCAGAAAAGGAAGCGAACTGACCATTCGAGTGGATAAAAATCCCGACGACGTTCTGGACCGCTTTTTATTGCAAGCCTCCCAGGCCGCCCGGCAGGAAGAAAAATTTGTCAAACCGCAACGGACCCGGAAAATCAGCTCGACTCAAATTGAGCAAACGGAGGAACCCGCATTTACGATACCCGACGAATTAATTCCCAAGACGCCTTCTTTAAAACAGGTGGAACCCCCCGTAGCCGCGCCGTCTTCCGTCAAGCCCATGCAGGCCGGTATCCTCCCGTCCGGTATTCTGGATAAGAAGGATCCTAATGCTGTGGCGCTTGAGGCCGAATCTAAAAATAGTTTTCTTAGCGGAAAGTCGTCAAAAAATTTGCAGGCCCCAAGTCTGGCGGCTTCCGGATTTAAAATGTTTTACACCCTGGCGCTGGTTTTGGGCGTCATGTTTCTCGTGTTTTTTATTTTCAAGAAAACCGTGTGGAAACACTCCCTGGGCGGCGACAAACAATTGGTCAAGGTGTTGGGATCCGGTTTTCTGGGACCCAGAAAAACCATCTCCCTCGTAGAAGTGGCCGGCGAGATTTTGATCGTGGGGATTTCAGGAGATACCATCACCCTGCTTTCCAACATCAAAGACGAGAAAAAAATCGAAAAGATCAAAAGCGATCAAAACGGCGACCCGTCCAAAGCGGGATTTTTTTCCGCCGCTAAAACAAAAACGGGACAGCCGCAAAGGAGCGGAGCCGCGCAGGGGTTTGCGAGTTACATGAATAAATTTTATCAACCAGGCCCTTCAAAAGAAGCGTCGGTCGACGACGTGACGGCGATGATCCGCCGCAACCTTGGGAAATTGAAACCGGCGTGAAAAATAATTTTAAAAAAATATTCGGAATCGGCTTCGCCGTTCTGTGTCTCGTTCTGGCCGGGATGGTCGCGTCGGCCTGGGCCATTCCCATGCCCACGATACAAGTTGGGATGGAACAGGCGGAAGGTCCGGAACAGTTGTCCAGCGCCTTGCAGGTCTTACTGCTGTTAACCGTTCTGACCCTGGCGCCTTCGATCCTGATCATGATGACTTCGTTTACGCGGATCGTTATCGTTTTATCTTTTTTGCGGCAGGCCATGGGAACCCAGCAAACTCCGCCGACCCAGGTTTTGGTCGGGCTGGCGCTCTTTCTGTCGATGTTTGTGATGAGTCCGGTATGGAACCAGATAAACGAAAGCGCTTTCGAGCCTTTTATGGAAGAGAAAATTTCACAAGTGGAAGCTTTCAAAATCGCCCAGGTCCCTTTGAAGCGATTCATGTTGAATCAGATTCGCGAAAAGGATTTGGCCCTGTTCGTCAACCTGCTCGACGGCCCGAAACCCGCCACGCGCGATGACGTTCAAATAACAGCGCTGATTCCCGCCTTCATCATCAGCGAATTGAAAACCGCTTTTCAAATCGGGTTTATGATTTACATCCCGTTTTTGATATTGGACATGGTGGTCGCCAGCGTGTTGCTGTCCATGGGCATGCTCATGTTGCCGCCGGTGTTGATCTCTCTTCCGTTTAAATTGATGTTGTTTGTGATGGTGGACGGCTGGTATCTGACGGTCGGGTCGCTAATGAAAAGTTTTCATTGAACCGGGGTAGGCTATGACGCACCAATTCATCGTAGATTTTGCAATGGAAAGCCTCATGCTTACTTTGCTTCTGTCCGCGCCCATGCTGGGTTTTGGGCTGGCGGCGGGGCTGGTCGTTTCCATTTTTCAGGCCGTCACCTCGATTCAGGAATTGACGCTGACCTTCATTCCGAAAATCCTTGCGGTGTTTTTATCCCTGATATTGTTTCTGCCCTGGTTGCTCCAATCGATTCTCGCGTTCACTGCAAAAATCCTGACCGAGTTTCCCAACTGGATTGGATGATGGGCTCTTTTGAATTCAACCCGGCGCAAATCGAGAGCTTTATGTTCGTGTTGTTTCGCGTCGGCGCCATCCTCATGTTCATGCCGGTATTGGGCAGCGGGTTGATCCCCGCCAGAATCCGAATCGCCTTTGCCCTGATGTTCAGTCTGGCGATTTATCCTCTGGTTCAGCATCACGGGTATCCCCAGGTAGACAGTCTTCTGGGCTTGTCCGCGTATATGTTTATCGAAATCATGGTCGGTTTTTCCATCGCCTACGCCGTCCGCCTCATTTTCACCGCCGTGCAGGTGGCGGGGACGGTGGTGGATTTTCAAATGGGGTTTGGGGTGGTGAACGTGATCGATCCGCAGACCAACTCCCAGGTATCCATCACCGCACAGTTTCAAAATATTCTGGCGATACTGCTTTTTCTGGCGCTCGACGCGCACCACATCATTATTTACGCGGTGGTGGAAAGTTTTTCCGCGATTGATCCCCTAAGCTACGCGTTCACCAGTCTTTCAGTGGAATACCTGTTGAGATTGTTTACGGGGACCTTCGCCACCGCCGCAAAAATAGCGGCCCCGCTCATGGCCATTTTATTTTTTCTTAGCGTCGGATTGGGTCTGGTGGCGCGAACCGTTCCGCAAATGAACGTTTTCATTATAGGTTTTCCTTTGCAGATTGCCGTCGGCTTGATGATGACGGCATTTTCCATGGCGTTTTTTACCCAGATCGTTTCGCGGGAAATCGAATTTTTACCCGAGCGCATGTTGAGCCTGATGAACACATTTTGATTTGGAGGGCTTCCGTTTTTTTTGAATATGACGGAGCGGGATAATGGCCGAGGAAAACAAAGACCAGAAAACTGAAGAGGCGTCGACTAAACGCCTCAGGCAAACCGAGGAGCGCGGGCAATTTTCCCAAAGCCGGGAAATGACCTCTGCGTTTGTCTTGATGTTCGCCATTCTGGGGTTCTCCATTGCAGGCCGGGAATCCTCCCTAAAGGTCATGGCCTTTTGGCGCCACACGTTCGGCCAGGTCCACGCGGTTCAAGTCAATCCCGGGGAAATGCAAAAACTTCTGGTTTCGACCGTGTACAGTATTGCGGAAATTTTGGCTCCCCTCCTTTTATTAATCATGCTGGGCGGCGTGTTGGCCAATTTGATTCAGACAGGGGGGTTCAAGTTTTCCCTCCACCCCCTGCAACCCAACTTTGGGAAGTTGAATCCGTTGAAGGGTTTTGCGCGTATATTTTCCAAAAACAGTTTGGGCGAGTTGGTTAAATCCATTTTTAAAGTTTGGATCGTTTCCGTGGTGGTCTATTACACCATCAAGGATCACTTCGACATGTTGCCCGCCCTGATGGAATTTTCCGTGGGGCAGATTTTGGCGTTCATGGGCGAGGTTGGATTGGAGATCATGATCAAGGTTCTTCTTATCATGATCGTGCTGGCCGCGGCGGATTTCTCTTTCCAGAAATTCCTTTACCTTGAAAACCTGAAGATGACCAAGCAGGAAGTCAAGGACGAGAGAAAGGACACCGAGGGAAACCCGCAGGTCAAGCAAAGGATCCGGACGGCGCAGTTGCAAATGGCGCGGCGGCGGATGATGGCGGCGGTGCCCCAGGCCGACGTGGTGGTCACCAACCCGACTCATATTTCCGTGGCGATAAAATACGACAATAGCCGGCACGAGGCGCCCGTGGTGGTTGCCAAGGGAGAGGGCAATGTGGCTTTCAAAATTCGGGAAATCGCGCGGGAACACAACATCCCGTTGGTGGAAGACAAACCGCTGGCCCGCGCCCTGAACAAAACCGTGGATATCGGACAATACATTCCCGCGTCCCTGTACAAGGCCGTGGCGGAGATTCTGGCCTACGTTTATAAACTCAAAAGAAGACCGCTGGTATAGATATTGCTTAATTAAACCAAGAGGAAATACCCCTGATTTTTGACGCTGGGAAAATCCTTGAGTCCCTTTGTTTGTAGCGTTTAATGAAAACAGGACGGTTGAGACGAGGATGTCTCCCCGTCAAAACTTTGAACGATTGGACCTTTCAATGGCGCAGGCCGGATTTAAATTTCCTTTCATCGACAAGCCCAACGAGCTTTTTGTAGCTCTGGGCGTTCTGGTGACCCTGGTGGTGATGGTGATTCCCATTCCCACCTTCCTGCTGGATATATTCCTTTCTTTCAGCCTCACCTTCTCAATCATAATTCTTTTGGTGGCCATTTTCATGCTGGCGCCGCTGGAGTTTTCCGTTTTCCCCTCGCTGTTGCTGATGGTCACTCTTCTGCGGCTGTCGCTCAATGTGGCGTCCACCCGGATCATTTTATTGCATGGTTCCGAAGGACCAGGCGCGGCGGGACAGGTCATTGAATCCTTCGGCTCCTTCGTCGTCGGCGGAAATTACGTCGTTGGCTCCGTCGTTTTCCTCATTCTCGTTCTCATCAACTTTGTGGTCATCACCAAAGGTACAGTGCGAACTTCCGAAGTGGCCGCCCGGTTTACTCTGGACGCCATACCGGGAAAACAGATGAGTATCGACGCCGATCTGAACGCCGGCATCATTAACGAACAAGAGGCCCGCGAGCGCAGGCAGAAGCTGGAAAACGAGGCGGACTTTTATGGCGCGATGGACGGTTCCATTCGCTTCGTGCGCGGCGACGCCATCGCCGGGATTCTGATCACTCTGATTAATATTTTGGGCGGATTCGCCATCGGCGTGTTTCAACAGGATATGGCAATGGCCGAGGCGGCCAAAATTTACACCCTGCTGACCATCGGCGACGGTTTGGTGTCCCAGCTTCCGGCATTGGTGATCTCCACCGCCGCCGGCATGGTGGTCACCCGCGCGGTTTCCAAAAAAAATCTATCGACGGATTTGACGGACCAACTACTGCAACATCCCCGGGCCTTTGTCATCTCTTCCGGGGCGTTGTTCTTTTTCGCGCTGATTCCGGGCTTGCCGCATTTTCCGTTTTTTCTGTTGTCGGCCCTCTCCGGATTCATAGCCTACAATAAATTTAAAGACAATAAAAATGTCCAGGTTATAGAGAGGAAAAAAATTGAAGACGACGCCAAAGCGCCTATCCCCGAAAAGGTGGAATCCATTCTTCCGCTCGACGTTATGGAACTGGAAGTGGGCTACGAGCTTATTGCCCTGGTCGACGCGGATCGCAACGGCGAATTGCTCGATCGCATCAAATCCATTCGCAGGCAGTTCGCCCTCGATATGGGTTTCATCGTTCCGCCCTTGCACATTCGCGATAACCTTCAGTTGAAACCCGGCGAGTACGGCGTTCTGGTCAAAGGCGTGCAAGTGACCAAGGGTTCGGTGATGATGGGCCGGTTTCTGGCGATGAATCCGGGCGTGGTGGAAAAGGAAATCGAAGGCGTTAAAACGACGGAGCCGACTTACAATCTGCCTGCGGTCTGGATCCCATCCAAAAACAAACAGGAGGCGCAGGTGGCCGGGTACACCGTGGTCGATCCCGCAACGGTGATCACCACTCATATCAAGGAAACCATTAAACGCCACGCCCACGAGCTTCTGGGCCGCCAGGAAACGCAATCGTTGCTGGATAAATTTAGAGAAACCAATCCCAAGGTGGTGGACGAATTGATTCCGGATCTTCTTCCCCTCGGCAAGGTGCAGAAGGTGTTGCAGAACCTTCTTAAGGAAAATATTTCGATCCGCGACCTGCGCACCATTTTGGAACAGTTGGCCGATTTTGCGCCGCTCACCAAGGATCCCGATATTCTGACGGAATACGTTCGGCAGGCCCTGGCGCGGCCCATCACGCAAAAATACCAGTCCAAAGACGGAAGCCTTCACGTATTGACCCTGGAAAAAGCCATTGAGGACGTCATTGAGGGTTCGGTGCAAAAAACCGAAGCGACGACTTACCTGGCGCTGGAACCGTCCATCGCGGAAAAAATTATAGGTCGGTTGAGGGAAGCAGTGGAAGCGGCAACGCCCACTTTGGACGCTCAACCGGTGCTATTGGTCTCACCCACCGTGCGCATGTACATCCGCAGGTTGCTGGAGCGGTTCCTTCCCGAGTTGGCGATCTTGTCGCACAGCGAGGTGGCTCCTTCGGCGCAGATCAAAACTTTGAAAGTGGTGGGCCTGAATGCAAATTAAAAAAATTACTGGAAAAAATTATCTGGAAGCCCTGGACCGGGTCAAAAGCGAACTGGGCGAGGACGCGCTCATTTTGGGAACGCGCACCTTGCGCCGGTCGGAGTCGCTCAAGGCGGTTTCGCCCCAGGTGGAGATCACCGCCGCAACGGACCGCTTTCCATCGAACCCGCAGGAATTCCCGTCCGAAAAACTTTTTCCCGAAGAACAAAGCTCTTTCGTCGAGACGGTCGATGAAGAGCCGGAATTGAAATCCCTGGTGATGACCCTGCTCAATCAAACCGAAAGAGTCCGGGCGTTTGGGATTCGCGAGCGTCAATTTGGTTTATATAAAAACCTGATCGACGCCGGAGTCAACGAGCGATTGGCGGGAAAGATGATCGAAAGGCTCAACGCAGAGTCGGAATCTTCCCTTGAGACCCCCTCTCTCTTTAAGGAAAAGGCGGAGATGGCGAAGTTGATGAAACGCTTGACGCCTTGCGATCCCGGTTTTAAAAAACCGAAATCCGGTCCCAGGCTGGTCGCCTTTGTCGGGCCGACGGGCGCGGGGAAGACAACGACCCTGGCCAAGCTGGCGGCCCGGTTCTCCCTGGAAAAAAACAAGAAAGTGGCGATCATTTCATTGGATACCTATCGAGTTGGAGCGGTGGAGCAGTTGCGGGTGTATGGACAAATCATGAACGCCCCGGTCGAGGTCGCCTCCGATCCGGACGAGTTTCAACAGGCCGTCGCCCGGCACCGCGATAAAGATCTGATCCTGATCGATACGACGGGAAAAAATCACAAGGACCCGGCTTATCCCAACCGCTTGAAACAAATTTTTTCGCGCGTCGAGGAGTTGGAGACGCATCTGGTATTGAGCGTTGCCATGGATGAAAAAATATTTGACAGCGTTTACAACAGCTACCGAAGTCTCGGGATAGACCGTCTTTTGTTCACCAAGCTGGACGAGGGAGTTTCTTTTGGTCCAATGTTTAATTTTGCGCTGAAAACGCACGTTCCCCTTTCGTATTTTACCGACGGGCAAAGGGTGCCGGAGGATATAGAAGTCGCTGAAAGTGAAAGGGTAATTCGTTTGATTTTTAACTGGAATGAGGCTAAATTAAAGGCGGAAGCGATCTATGATTGAAACTGGAAGACAAGCCAGAACGTTAAAAAAAATTGGGCGCGGCGAAATGGACCTTAGAGTAATAGCCTTCAGTAGCGGAAAAGGCGGGGTTGGGAAAACCAATCTTGCGACCAACCTGTCCTACCTGCTTTGCAGGAAAGGGAAAAGGGTTTTGATTTTCGACGCCGACGTCGGTCTCGCCAATATACACATTCTCCTTGGGCTGTCCCCGAAGTTGAATTTGCAACACGTGCTTTCGGGCGAAAAATCTATCGATGAAATTATTGTGGAAGGTCCGGGAGGAATTCATATCCTGCCCGGCGGCGAAGGCGTGGAGGCGTTGACTCATCTGGGGCACGAGGCGCGTTTGATCCTGTTGGAGGAATTCGAACGGCTCAGCGAAAGTTACGATTATCTGATATTCGATACCGCGGCGGGAATTTCCTCCAACGTCACTTTTTTTTGTACAGCGGCGCAGGAAGCGTTTTTGATCGCCTCTCCGGAACCGACGTCTCTCACGGACGTTTACGCGTTGATGAAAGTGTTGTGCCAGAATCATAATAAAAAGAGTTTTCGCCTGCTGGTCAATTCCGTCAAATCGGAAAACGAGGCCAAGCAGGTATTTCGAACCCTTTCGTCGGTGGCGGACAAGTTTCTTCCGGAAGCGTCCATCGAATACGCCGGACATGTGGTCACGGATCCCTGCGTGTCGAAATCCGTGCGTCGGCAAAGGCCCTTTGTCGAGTTGTATCCTTACGCCAAGGCCAGCGGATGCGTCCGGGATTTGTGCGAAAAGATTATGGAAGAGAGCGCCGCGCGCGTGGATAGTTCCTCCCGCCGGCCTTTCCTTTGGAGAGACGTTTTTCAAGTCCAATGAGCGAACTTACCGGAAATAAAATTGCCGTCGCGTGCGGCCTTTTTGCTTTTGCCTTGATGCTTGTGGGTTGCGCATTGAGCGGAAGCCGGGCGCTCACCTCTTTGATTCGTGGAGGCGAAAGCGCGGTCGTTTTTGGATTCGTGATTTGGCTGGCTTGCCGGCCCCTGATCGAGGCAAAAGAATCTCTTGCCGACCGCGAGGCTTCGGATAAAGACAAAGGGAAAAATGTTAATCAAACGGTTTAACGAGTTAACGAACTAACGAACTAACGAGTTAGGGTTTTAGGCACGATGGGCGATGACTTCTTCAATGAATAAAATCGAAATCGAAATCGGTCCGGAGAATCGGGATCAAGTCATTATCGAGTACGCTCCCATGGTCAAGTACGTGGCCAACCGGATCGCCATGCGTTTGCCGCCTCATATTGAAATCGACGACTTGATCAGCGTTGGCGTCCTGGGTTTGATGGACGCCGTTGAAAAATTCGATTCCACCCGGGGAGCAAAATTTAAAACCTACGCCGAGTTCAGGGTTCGGGGCGCCATTCTGGATGAGTTGCGGTCTTTGGATTGGGTTCCCCGTTCCGTCCGTCAAAAAGCCACGGAGTTGGACGGGGTCATGGAAAAATTGCAGGCCAAACTGGGCCGGTCGCCGGAAGACGAAGAGGTGGCCGCGGAAATGGGCGTCGACCTGGAGCAGTTTTACCAAACGCTTCAAAGTACCCAGAACCGTCCCATGCTCAGCCTGGAAGATTTGGGAATTGCCAAGGAATCCGGCGAACAGCAGAGTCTCCTGGAATGCCTGGCGGGCAACGGGGAACACGATCCGCAAACTTCCCTTCGCCTCACCGAGTTAAAGGAAATCATAGCCAAGGCGATCGACGCTCTTCCGGAAAAGGAGAGGCTGATGATATCGCTTTATTATTACGAAGAACTGACGATGAAGGAAATCGGCGAAGTTTTGAGTATCACCGAATCCAGGGTGTCGCAAATACACTCCAAGGCGGTATTCCGTTTGCGCGCCAAATTAAAATCCGTTCTCGCCGAAGAGTATTGACCGACCCCCTCCCGACTTTCCTCCCTGCGGTGAGCCAGGCAAGCGCCCGGCAGCAGGATTTAATATACAAGCGCTCCCAAACTCGTGATGTTTTGCGAATGAGTTGCGCCTACTGGCCCCGGCGCCTCGCCGGTCGCCTCGCCGACAACTGTTCTTAAGCGCGTAGCATTCACCGTATAAGATACGCCTACTGGCCCCGGCGCCTCGCCGGTCGATACAAATCCAAATTTTTCTCGTCGTCCGGTCGGGTCTTCCAACGCCGGTGCCCCCACATCCACGGCTCCGGGTATTCCTCGATGGCTCCCTGCAAATAATGTTCGCAGGCCTGGGTCCAGTTTTTGACGTCCTCTTCTTTATTCCCCGTGCGCTCGAGTTTTAACTCGGGACCGTATTTGATCCGGTAAGTTCCCTTTCCCGTAGGGTACGAGAACAAGGCCATGATCGGCGCGCCGGTTGAATAACTTAAAACCGCGATGGAACGGGCGGTGGCCGCGCGGCGGCCAAAGAAATCCACGAACACTCCCCCCACCGCCATGTTTTGATCCATCATCACGGCGACGCAATAATTTTTTTTCAAGGCGCGAAGCATTTTTATCGGCGATTGGTCCTTGTATAAAATTCCGCTTCCGGAGAGGGTTCGGAATTTCAGGGCGACTTTTTCAAGGTAGGGATTGTCCAGCTTGCGCGCGATGGAATAGAGCGGTTGGGTTTTCAAATAGCCGTGATTGACTCCCATGGCCTCCCAGTTTCCATAATGCGCGGTCAAAAAGAACACGCCTTTTTTTCGATCCAGGCATCGTTGCAATTCGTCCAGGCCTTCGGGTTCGCCGTCGATAACTTGCCGAATGCGATTTTCAGGATCGCGGCCCAGCCACCAGCACTGCATGGCAGAAGTGGCAAGCTGAATAAAAGAATTTTTGATTATAAGTTCCTTTTGTCGAGGAGTTTTTTTCGAGCCGAAGGCGACGTCGAGATTCACGCGGGCGATTTGTTTTCTTTTTCGGGCGACGACATTTCCGACGGTTCCGATGAGTCGACCCAGGCGAATTATCGATTGATGAGACAGGGAACGGACGAAAGGAGTGAAAACTAAATAAGCGAGGTATTCCAGGCGGCGTCTAATATGTTTTGGAAAGCGGCTTCCGGTTTTCAAAGGACTTGCATGCAAAAGGAGGGTTTTCGGTAAGCGCTAAAGCTCCGCAATGGCATGGCCGACGGCGTAACTTTTTTCGTGAGAAATGGACACATGGATTTTTCTCAATTTTAACGAGTGAAAAATTTTTCGGCCTTGCCCGCTTAAATTAAGAATGGGCTGGCCCGTTTGATCGCAATTGATGATTTCCAGGTCTTTCCAGCGAATTCCGCCGGCCATTCCGGTTCCCAAAGATTTTAACACCGCTTCTTTTACCGCGAATCGAGCGGCAAAGTGAATGCTGGGATTGGCTTTGGAACGGCAATAATCAATTTCCCTGGGCGTGAAAATCCGCTCCTCAAATCGGCCGGCGTGTTTTCCGATGGTTTTCTCTATGCGGCTGATTTGGACGATATCCACGCCCGTTCCAAATATCATTTTCGTTTCATTGCGGTTGATTCGCGACCAAAGTAATGAATTCTATCACGAGCGGGAAGCGATTTGCATCCCGAGGACGGATTCAATTTTATCTTTTTCAACGGCGCCTTCCCGGATCAGGATGGGAGGGGATATGGCGGCGTCGACGATGGTGGATTCTTTTTCGCTCCGGGATTCTCCTCCGTCGACGATCATCAGGTCGGCGCCGAAAACGCTTTGGGCCTCCGCCGCCGTTTTGCAACCGGGATGGCCGCTGAGGTTGGCGCTGGTGGCGGTCAGCGGACTTTCGATTTCATTTAAAAATTTGACGCATACAGGGTCGCCTGGGAGGCGCACGCCGATTTTCCCCGTCCCGGCGGTGAGGGACCGGGGCAGATCAGAGCGGGCATTGAGCAGAAGCGTTAAGGGTCCCGGCCACAAACGGTCGATCAACGTTCTCGCTTCCGATCCGATCTCTCCGACGAAGCGCTCAAGTTGCGACTCGTGAGAGATGAGAACAAGGATCGGTTTGTTCTCGGACCGTTTTTTAATCCTGAAGATATTGGCGACCGCCGATTCATTGAACGGGTCGGCGCCCAGCCCGTAAAAGGCGTCCGTGGAATACGCGATGACGCCCCCCCGGCGCAAATGTTCCCGGATATTCGAAATGGATTTTTTATATTCGGAGGCGCAGGTTCTATCAAGTTTTACGGGATTTGGCATGGGCGGCCTGGAGTTTTTTGTTTTTGACGTCCACCTGTTTGGCCATGGACTTTATATAGGCGTCCAGTTTTTTGGCCAAAGCGGAATCGTTGAGCGCCAAAATCCGGACCGCCAGCAATCCCGCATTTTTGGCTCCCGGTTTACCAATCGCCACGGTGGCCACGGGAATTCCGCCGGGCATTTGCACCGTGGACAGTAGGGAGTCCATGCCGTCCAAAGAAGCGGAAGGTATGGGGACGCCGATGACGGGCAGGGCGGTTTCGGCGGCGGCCACGCCGGCCAGATGTGCGGCGCCTCCGGCAGCGGCGATCAGGACTTGAACTCCGCGCCTTTTTAAAGAGGTCACGTATTTTCTGGTACGCTCCGGAGAACGGTGCGCCGACGTAACGGTGATTTCATGTTCCACGCCAAACTCCTCGAGAGTTTTGCAGGTTTCTTCCATAATGGGATAATCGGAGTCGCTTCCCATGATGATCCCCACTTTCGGTTTTTTCAAAATAGCTTCCTTTTCGAAATGGATTATTCAATCGGACCGGAATCAAATCGCGGTTTTATATATATTACAATCGGGCGGGGCGATCAAGCCGCGTTGCTGAAGAGGGACTCAACCTTCTTCGATCACTACGCGAAAGCCGAGGAACGAGGCGGCGTAATTTTCCGCAAAAGGCAGGCGCCGCCAGGGGGCGATGTGCCGGAAAGGGGTGATGAACGAGCCGCCCTTCGCCGTCCTGTAGGAAACCAAACTGCCGCGTTTTTCATGCCCGTCCTGGGTCCATTCATAAACGTTGCCGAAAAGGTCTTGCGCTCCGAAGGAAAAATCGTTTTCCGGGAAATGGTCCACCGCCACAGTTTTCCATAACCCTGTTTCCTCGATGTTGCAAAATTCGGGCGCCTTGTTTTCGGGCCAGTAAAAATCAGGTCCCTGATATTGGCCGAGGTTTTTGGCGACGTATTCCCATTCGCTCTCCGTGGGAAGACGGTGCTTGATTCCCGTGGTTTCGGTTTTCCATTGGCAAAATGCCTGGGCGTCGTGCCAGGTGATTTGCGTTACTGGATGGCGATGCTTGTCTTTTAACGTTTCATGGATCCCGTTGGGATACAGCCAAAACGCGTTTGGGTCCGGCTCCAGGGTGGGATTGGAATATACGTTCCGGAATTCTCCCGGCGCGGCTGAAACCGAATCGACGCCGCTGCGAAACACTATGGAAACGACGTCGCCTTCCGCCTGGGTGCGGTACCCGGTCTCGTGGACAAACTGGAAAAACTCAATATTCGTTGTTGGTTGCTTGCGAATGGAAAAGGGTTTTTCAATCTTCAATTCACGGTAGGGCGCGGATTCGCCGGAGGATTTTTCGCCCATCCAGAATGTTCCCGGGGGAACGGATATCTTTTGATTCCAGCTCTCGGCGAATTTAAACAAGAATTCTTCGCTGAAAGAAATAATTTCCCGGTCGTCGGCGAGGGATTTCAGGGCCATCTCCCACTCTCTTTTCGCTCGCTCCTCCTCGTTGCCCTGGAGAAGGTCGACGTCCACCATTTCCAGTCGACCGGATTCCACCTGACTTTGAAAAAAATCTTTTTCCTTTTGAAAATTTTCCGTCAATTCCTCCAGGGACTCGGACAAACCCATTAGCTGGTTTTCATGTTGCGACATCGATTCCTGAATTTCACGCTCCCGTTCTTTTGCCACCTTGCCCAATTCGCTTTTTACCCGTTCCATTTCCTCCAGGTGATCGCCGTAATCTTCCATGCGTCCGCGCAAATCCGTTTCCAAATGCTCCAAAAGCCCGCGCCGTTTGTTCAACTCCTCTTCAAAAGATTCCATGGCCTGGGCCTTTGCTTGCCGGGAGGTCTCGTTGTCTTCCTTTAAGTTTTGCGACAGTTCCGCGAACTCATTTTTCATTCTTTCCATTTGACCGCGAAAGGATTCATACTCGGAGTCTTGAGCTTCCAGCCGATTTTTGTAGTCTTCTTGAAACTCGTCGAGGAACTGAACGACGTGTTCCTGCCTGGATTTGAGGTCTTCCAAAGTTTCATTGAACCCGTCGAACCGGCTTTTAAAATCCGTCTCCAACGATTGCAATTGTTTGAGGCTTTCCAGTTGATCTTCGTAATTTTTGTTTTGTCTTTCGAGCAGGTCGTTTTCTTTTTCCAGAGTTTTTTCCCACATATCCTCCAACTCAATCTCTTTTAAAAATTTTTCGGATTCCAGGGACTCCCGGAGTTCCTCATATTCCATGTCCAGAGTTTCGATTTCGTGGGTCTCTCGTTTTAAAAGTTGCTTTTCCTTGTCCTTTAATTTTTTAAATTCGTCCTGGAAATATTGCCGCTCCTTATTTAAAAGGGCGAGGATTTTTTCGTTTTCTTTTTCGAGTTGTTGGGACTTTTCGGCGAATTGCAGTTCATGGTCTGTTTTTATTTCCTCAAACTCCTTTGCGAATTTCTCCCGCTCTTCCACGACCTTCGTCTGATCGTCTACCAGCGCTTTAAGTTCCTCCAGCATGAAGTTTGCTCCCTTATCCGCAACCATTTTTTTGAGGAGCTTGTTTTTCTCGCGAACCAAAGCCTTTTCAATTTGAATTAATTTTTCTTCCTTGGTTTTTACCTTCTTTTCAAAGTTTTCTATGTCTTCGAGTTTTTTCTTTACGACTTCGTCCGCTCGTTTGGTGGCGTCCAGATTGAGTTGCTGTTCCTTGATGACTAATTTTTCTTTTTCCTTCAGGAATAATTCCTTTTCCGAATCCGATTCCTTCAGGCGCCGGGCGTGATAAGCCGATTTGTTGACGAAGTCCTTTTCCAGTTCTTTTAATTTCGTTTGATAGTCTTTGCGGAACTGGTTTCGATACTCATTTTTCCAGGCCTTGAAGGCCTCGGTTTGCGACCTTAAGGTTTCCGCCTTGTTCGTCTGGCTCTTTATCGACTTTTTTAATAATTCGTGTTGTTGTTTGACTCTTTGTAGTTCCTTTTCACGAGTCTCGTCAAATGCCTCCTGAGTCTCGTGTATGCCGTCTATCATTTCGATCAATTGGTCGAACTTGTCCCGTTGGATTCGCTCTTTGTAGGTAAAGGAGTTTTCCAGTTTGGTTTTCAACTCCGTCAGCTCATGCAACTTTTGGATCTGGATGGAATTTTGAATTTCGGAATCTTCGTTTTTCAGGGCGAGCTGGTTTTCGAGGCGAGCGAGGGAGGAACTCAGGCGTTCGATCTCTTCCGCGTAGGTTTTCTGAATGGCCTCCACTTTATTTTGAAGACTTGCGCGAAACGCCGCCTTTTCCATATCGATCTGGATTCTTTCCGTTTCCAGCGTCTTTTCTTTTTCCAGGAGGTCCGTCATTTTTTCTTGGAGAACCTGCTCCTGGCTCCGGATAGTTTCCAGATGTTCGCGAAAGGCCCGGTCGATTTTTGCAGGCAAGTTGGACTTCATAACCATTTGAAAACCCTGGTATTAAGCGCTTGATTTCGACTTATAATTATACCAAATATGGTCTGAAATTGAAAGGAAACGGGCGCCAGCGTAATGCTGGACCCAGTAGGGCGTCTTGCACGGTGAATGCGACAGGCCACATTGGGCGTCAAACCCAAACCGTCGGCCCCGGCGCCTCGCCGGTTACCGCTGACGCTTTTTTATTTCCGGGATCAACATCACCGTGGCCAGGATCATCATTCCCGCAGAGATCAGTCCGATGTTTTGCGGACCGACCCTTGCCAACATCCAATATCCTAACGGGGGACCCAGAGTTCCGCGGACGCCGGTTAAAGACACATGCACGGACATGTAAGCGGCGGCCTTTCCCGGCGGCGCGTATTTTGTCACCCAAAGGCCCCAGGCGATACTGCCGCCCCCGAAGGCCATGCCTATAAAGGCGGAGCCGAGAGCGATGACCCAGAGATTGGTGGTTAAGAAAAACAAGCCCACCCCGGTCGCAAAAAATATATTGATTGCCATTCTCAGGGTTATAAAATTTATCCGGTCGAATAACCTGGCCCAAAAAGGAGTGAAGAGAAGCCGACAAGCTTCCGGAACGACCGTGGTGAGAGCCGCGACCAGCAGGGCCGTTCCCTCGATTCCATAAGCGCTGGACGCGATATATTCGACTCTCAAAGGAAGGGTCCATAAATTGGCAAACCCCATGATGAACCAGGAGAGCAGTACCCAGCCGAACGAGGGATCTTTGAAAATGTATTTGTAATTGCCGAGCGGGTTTTTTTGATTATCTTTTTCGATGGGCCGGGAGGGCATGGAAAACACCGCGTAAGCCTTGCCCAGCGCACAGAATCCGATGAAGGCGAAAATTTCCCTGTAGTGGAGGATATTCCAGTCCATTATCGACGCCGCCGCATAACTGAAAATTATGGACGACGACACCGTTAAGATCAGCGGTCTCGAAAAAAGTTTTCCTCTGCGTTTTTCTGGATAATTGTCCGAGTAAATGGAGGTCAGGAACGGAATCATTGAGTTGACGCAGATGAAACCGGCAATGAGGAACCCCGCGAAGCCGTAAACAGAATCGGCGGCGGCGGATAAAAACAGGCAAATTGCCGAGAGTAAAGTGGGCAGGGCGCCGCAAAGGGATTTCTTCCATCCGGTCCGGGACAAATAATGCACCAGAAACACCGAGAGGAACATTCCGATAAAAGGCGAAGCGGCCACCAAAGATTTGATCGTTTCGTCGGCGTTGAAGTGGCGGATGATCACGAACAACCCTACATTGGTCGCGCCAATGGAAAGGGTTCCCCGAAACGCGCCGCGCCACAGGTCATAGCGGTAGGTGTCAGTTTCTTCTTGATCCCGTTCGGGAGGGGCGCCGCTATTCATGATTTATAGGATGGGGTGGAGTGTGGCGAGTTTTTTTTGGGGGGATGGCCTGGCTTCAACAACGAACCGGCGAGAGTCAATTCAGTTTTCTGCGGCACCGCTCTATGAATAATTGGTTGACCTCCGCGTAGGGTTGAATGGCCAAGGCTTTTTCAAAACTCGGGATCGCCTTGTCGAACCGGCCAATGTTGTAGAGGCACAGGCCCATCCCGTTCCAGGCGCCGAAGTGGTCGGGATTTAAATTTAACGCGATTTCGCATTCGGCGATGGACTCGCGGTACCGGTCCTGCAAATATAAAGTCGTTGCCAGTTTGTTATGGGCTTCGGGAAACTCCGGGAAATCCTCGATTAAAAGCGCGAAGGCCCGTCCGGCGTCTTCATGCTGGTCTTGATCCATCAGGCGGACGCCTTCTTTCAACCGCTCCTCCGCGCATTCGCCCGCCTCCTGGTACCAGTGGTTCCATAGCTCGCGGGTGGCCTGGCTTCGTATATGCGAGTCGGGGCTTTTTAAATCCCGCAACAGTTTTTCCGGATTTACTTGCGGTTCCATGTCTTCCATTTCCAAATTTTTTTTGAAATGCTTTGCGGTTAAAGAGTTCGTTTAGTATTGACGATTAAATTGAATTGGTCTATCACAAACTAAAGAGACTCTCTAATAATTTTCCTTTGAAATAAGGATTTTATGTTTTCCAAGGCGGTCGACGTCCCAAAAGCCGAAACCATTGTCGTTGGCAACGAGATCACCAGCGGCCTGGTCCAGGATACCAACTCCGCAACTATAGCCAGGCGTCTGCTGGAGGCGGGAGTGGACGTGTCCCGCGTTTCCATTGTGGGCGACGATGACAAGCAGATCGAAGACGCGGTGGTCGAGTCGCTTGGGCGCGTGAACCTTGTCGTCGTTACGGGCGGGTTGGGGGCAACCCACGACGACGTCACCAAAAATGTATTGGCCCGGATATTTGATTCCGGCTTGCGGCAGGACGACGACGTTCGCGCCAATATAGAACGGATATACCGGGAACGCGGCGGCGAGGTTTCTCCCCTGGCGTTAAAGCAATGCTGGGTGCCGGAGAAAGCGGAAATTTTATACAACGAAAAAGGCACGGCCCCCGGACTATTATTTAAAAAAAATGAAAAAGTTCTGTTCGCCTTGCCGGGCGTTCCTTTGGAAATGGAACACCTTTTGGAAAAATACGTCCTCCCGCGCGCCGTCCGTTCTGGCGGAATTAAACTCGCCCATCGCATGCTCAAAACAACGGGGATCGCCGAATCCAGGCTTTGGGAACTGTTTGGCCCCATGGAGCCTTTGGAAAAAATGGCGATGGTCGCCTCCTTGCCTTCCCATCTGGGAGTCCGGATTCGCCTTTCCGTCTGGGGAAACACGGTAGAGGAGACTGTTCGCAAACTGGACCTTGCGGAAAAATTTTTGCGAACCCAGATTGGCGAATATATTTTTGGCGTGGACGACGATACCCTGGAACAGGTTGTTGGAAGAATGTTGTCGCGCTCGGGCAGGAAAATAGCGGTGGCGGAATCCTGCACCGGCGGGTTGATCTCCCATCGCCTGACCAACGTTTCCGGAAGTTCTGAATATGTGCTGGAAAGCGCCGTGACCTACAGCAACGAAGCCAAGACGGCAAGGTTGGGCGTGGACGCGGCGCTCATCCAGGAACACGGCGCCGTGAGTCGGCCCGTGGCGGAAGCCATGGCGCGGGGCGTCCGCGAGTCTGCGGGGGCCGACGTGGGTTTGGCCGTGACTGGAATCGCGGGTCCGACCGGAGGCACGGACGATAAACCGGTGGGGCTGACTTTTATCGCTCTCAGCGCGGGAGAGCATACCCTGTGCGAAGAGTTTCGGTTTCATCAGGATCGCGTTCGCAATAAAGAACGCGCCGCGCAGGCGGCTCTCAACATGCTTCGCCTTTGGTTAACCTCAGCGGACGCCGAGTAGGCCCATCGCCTTGGATTTGAAAGGCAGGATGAAAAAGAACCCGGCGGCGAAGCCTCCGATGTGGGCGAACCAAGCCACCCCTCCCTCCAGGTAGAGACTGCTGGAAATTTGTATGCCCAGCCAGATCAGCAATAAAACTATGGCCGGGATGCGCACGACGGTTACAAAAAATCCAAGGAAAATCAGCGTGCGGATTTTTGCAAAAGGAAACAAAACCAGATAGGCGCCCAGGATTCCAGAAATCGCGCCGCTCGCGCCCACCATGGGAATCTGGGAATTCAGGTCCGAGGCCATATGGCCAAAGGCCGCCAGCGCTCCGCATAAAAGGTAAAATAGCAGAAACCTGAATTTCCCCAGAACGTCTTCGATATTGTCGCCGAAAATCCATAGAAAAAGCAGGTTTCCCGCCAGATGCATGAATCCGGAGTGGATGAACATGGAGGAAAATATCGTAGAATAAAACTCCACCGGGGAGTGAATGAAATTGATGGGGACCAGGCTGTAAACGTTGAACAGCGCCGCCTCGTTTTGAGGTTCGAGGTTTCCCCAGATAAACACGGCGACGTTGGCGACAATGATCGCAGTGGTGAGCAGGGGAAAGGCGTCTGTGGGATTTTCGTCTCGTAAAGGAATCATTCCCGCCGCGTTTAATTCCGCTTGGGTTGTATGTTAAACTCAATCAAGGCGCTCTTAGGGCCGACCCATTATAGGAAAGAAAGTTCATGAACGAAAGCAACCATCTGCCCGTATTGAGAACCCGAGAGGAATCCCTGGTTCCGCAACAGCGGCCGGACGAATCTCAGGATTGGGTGATCGAGACCTACCGCAAACATCGGTTGGCCGAGGCCAGCGTGGAATTGGACGCCATGCTGGACGGGGGCAGGGGACGGTCCAACTACATCAAACCCGTTCTACTCGATATCAATCCCGCCAATTTCCGGCAGAGCGTGCAGGACAAGGTCTTCCCCGTTTACCGCGAGGTCGATGAAAACCTGCTGGACGTCTCCAAGGAAAAAGTCATGCTCGAGGCCGGAGCGGGCATGGGGAAAACGGCCTTCCTTAAAGTTTATGAAGAGGCCATGCTGGCGGGCGAACCGCATCCGGTTTACCCCATGCCAATTTATTTTCATTTGGGGGCCTTGCCGGATGGCACAGGCTTCACGCAATATTTTAATTTTGTATGCGACCAAACTCTTAAAGTAGTTTTAAAAGAAAAGGTCGACGATCCTGATCTGGAACTGGACGAGAATCGGCTGTTGGCAACCATCCGGTCGATCATGAAAAGCAGTCGGGCGCTTTTTTTGCTGGATGGACTCGACCTCCTGGCGCCCGAAGACCGGTTCGCCGTCTATTTCGACGTCATGGTCGAAGCCCACGCCATGAAAAGCAATTTCGTAGTTCTCGCCGCACGCTCTATCAATTTTGGTCCCATGGCAACCGTTTCCATAATCAAACGAGGAGAAGAGGCCGCGTTCCGCATCAAAATGCAGGAAGTCGAAGACCGCGATATGAACGCCTTTTTAGGGAAAGCCTACAACAAGCCGATGGAGCATTTGCGTCTCTGGCGCGGGGAACTGTTCGACACGCCGCTTTTACTGAAAATGATTCGCTCCCTGTTCGACGCGGAATTATTGGAAGGGATTGAGACCCAGAGCGAATTATACGGCGCGGGTTTTCGTCTGAGCCTGTCCCTCGAAAATCAGGACGAGGGGAAGATCGGTCGGCTGTTGGACGAATTGGCGAAGCTCGCCTGCCAGCAAGTCTTGCGGGGAGATTTCCAAAAATTTGAAGACGCCGATTCCGGTTTTGATAAAAGCGCGCTGAGTTTCCCCGGACAATCTCCGCCAACCGATCAACCGGTTGCGGTCAATCCGTTGCTGGACGGGGAAGACTTTATTCCCGCTTTGCGGGGCGTTCTTCAGCAAACCGCCAAACGGTGGGAGTTCCGGCATCACTCGTTTCAGGAATATTTTGCCGCCAAAGGGTTGGCGGCGGATAGCGATTGGAAGTCGGTCGTGAAGAAACACTGCCGCGACAAAAAGTGGGCCGGGGTGATTCGGTTTTTTGCCGGATTGAAGCCGTCTCTCAACGACGAATTGTTTGACGTCTTGTTGGAGGAAGGAGCTGTCTTTTTAGCGGGCAAGTGTTTGCACGAAGCCACACAACTTTCCGAACGCTATCAATTACTTGTAAAACAATTATTGAAGCTCCAGTGCAAAAACGCCCATCCGGAATTTGCTTCTTTCCGGTTGATCAACGAAACAGACGTGCTTGCCGCTTGGGGCGTCGAGGCTCTAAAAGACAGGCTCGCCAATCTTTTGCGCCGGGAAAAACGCGACGGTCGTATTTTATACGGACTCGTTGAAATATTGGCGTTCGTTTATGGCGTCAATTTCAGTAAGGCGATCGACGAACAGGACGACAGCCCGTTGCATGCCATCCCGGAATTGCGCGGATTTTTTGCGGAGCATAAAGACCCCGATCAGGTGAAGAAGGCGACCATAAAAAAATGGAGCGAAAGGGTCACGGTTGCAGCCCGTAAATTTATCTATCAGGAAGAAGACGACGAAGAAGATAAAATTTATCTAAGGGAATACTCCATCATGAGGTATCCGGTCACCAACGCCCTGTATCGGGAGTACGACCCGAACCATGAGCTGGCGTATCCAAAGTATTCCTGGGAACCGGACCAACCGGTATTGGGCGTGAATTACTACGAGGCGGTTGTTTTTGCCCTTTGGCTCGGCTTGCGATTGCCGACGGAATACGAATGGGAAAAAGCCGCCCGCGGGGTGGACGACCGGATTTATCCCTGGGGAGAAGCCAGCGGCTATCAGGCGGGATTTGCCAATACCGCGGACTTTGTCCTGGGCCGCACGAACCCGGTGACGGAGCATGAAGTCGGCGTCTCTCCCTATGGATGCTGGGACATGGCCGGGAACGTTTGGGAATGGTGCGCCCCCTTGCAAGGCTCGGTCATGACCACCCAGAATATCGCGCGCGGCGGCTCCTGGTTGAATTACCTGGTCCACGCCAAATGCACTTATCGAAATTCGTTTGATCCCGCCGAGCGATCCATGACGGCGGGATTCCGTTGCGTGAGCAAACCCAAAACGTTTTTGGAAGAAGATCAGGATGAGCGCGAGGATTAACGAATCCAGAGCGCCTGACTTTTTCGCTCAAGGTTTCAGCCCTGCGCTTCGATATGTTTGTAATAAGGTTGAAAGGGCGTCGAGAATCAAGGGTTTTCCAGGGCCTCGTTGCGTTTAGTTTTACTTGACAAGTCCAGAGTCTGATTTCTATCATTCATAAACAAAAACAATTTCTCGTGTCGGGAAGGAAACGGCGTTGAATCATCCTCTCCAAGCAAAAAAAATTCTTTGCATCGACGACGACCAGGATCTGATCAAACTGGTGAGCGATCTGTTGTCCAAGTCCTATGGAAAAGAAGTTTTGGAAATTCACCACGCCTTGTCCAGCCAGGAAGGCCTCGACCTGGTAGAGAAAACATCCCCCGACATTGTGCTCAGCGATATCAACCTGCCGGAGATGGACGGATTTGAAGTGTGTCGAAAAATCCGGGCGTCCTCTCTGCGTCCCGCCGTCATTCTGATGTCCGCTTACGATTCCGAAAGCGATAACGCGACCCGGGCGTCCGAAGCGGGGGCCGACGCCTTTTTATCCAAACCCATCAAAAAGGGCGAATTGTTGTTCGTCGTCAACTTTGTGTTGCGGGCCGCGCAACTCAACAACGCCCTGCATGAAAAAAACGCGCAACTCGAAGAATCGTTGGGTCGGGTAAAATCTTTTCATGAAAAGCTGGAAACGTTGAACGAAGAGGTTAGGAATGATAAAGCCCGCATGGACTCCAACCTCAGCGAGATGGTTGCACTGAACTCCCGGTTGGAAGATAAAAACGCCCAGATCACCTCCATGATGCAAGAGGTGGAAAGCCGGTTTGAATCCACCGTGGGGTTGCTGTCCAGTATCATCGAACTCAGGCAGGCGGATCATCAGGGACACTCCGAAAGGGTGGCAGAAATCGCCTGTATCATCGGGGAAAAGCTGGGACTCTCGGACCATCAATTGCAAAACATAAAAATTGCCGCCCGATTGCATGAGTTGGGGATCATCAGCCTTCCGAGCGTTAAACAGGAGCAGGCTTTGGACGAGGAGCAAGGTCGGGCTAAAAGCAACCATCCCCTTGTCGGCGAGATGCTTTTAAAAAGTTTTCCCGGCTTCGAAATGGTTGCCGGAATCATCCGTCACTTGCACGAGAACGTAGACGGTTCCGGCCTTCCCGACAATTTGCATGGAGATCGAATCCCAATCGGGTCCCGCGTGATTTCCGTTGCGAGTTTTTTCGACCACGAGCGAATAACCCATCCGGATAAAAGCCTCCACCAGGTTGTGGAACTCATGCGTGAAAAGGGCGGCGTCTGGTTTGACGAGCAGGTATTAAGCTATTTGCAGGACTTTGTCGATTCAGAGGATCAGTTTTTTCAGGAAAGCACCATGGACTGTTCGGTTTTTGGTTTGAAAGAAGGCATGGAGCTGGCGTCGGATATTTATTCAGAATCCGGGATCAATTTGTTGCGCAAAGGGACGATAATGAATAGGGAAGTTCTGGCGAAAGTTTTGAAGTTTCACAACGTTGATCCGATCGTGGGTCCGCTAAAAATCAGGCAAGGATAATTCATGGATTTTGCAACCCTGGTAGGGGTGTTCGCGGGAATCGGGCTGGTCATTTCATCGATTCTTCTAAACAGCGGTCTGGATCTGTTTTGGAGTCTACCTTCCGCTATGATCGTTCTGGGAGGAACCTTCGCCGCCACGCTGATCGCTTTTCCATTGAACGAATTGCTGCGGGTGGTCGGCCTTTTCCTCAAAGTGTTTTTTGTAAAAAAAACCGACCTCAACGAATTGATTGAAACCATGGTGACCATTTGCAACGTGGCCCGCAAGGGCGGCGTGTTGGCCATCGAGTCCAAGTTGAACGACGTCGACAACACCTTCCTTAAAAAGGGCCTGCAGTTGACGGTAGACGGCAAGGACGAGGCCACCGTCAACAGCCTGATGAAACGCGAGATCAAACAAATTCAGAAATCACATAAGGACGGCTGGGAGATTTTCAGCGAGATGGGCAAGTTCGCCCCGGCTTTTGGAATGATCGGGACCCTGATTGGTTTGATTCAAATGTTGGCCGCGTTGAGCGACGTCAATTCCGTCGGACCCAGAATGGCGGTGGCCCTGATCACCACGTTTTACGGCGCCTTGCTGGCCAACTTGTTGTTCCTTCCCATGACCGTAAAATTGAAGCGGCGCAGTTCCACGGACACTTTGGAAATGAACCTGGTCCTGGAAGGAATTTCCTACATACGAAAAGGCGTCAACCCGCGCTTCATGCAGGACATACTCGAAAACTATGTCGACTCGGCTCAGGGCAAGAAAGTCGGCAAGGAAGAAATGGAAAAAAAACAACCCAAGGTTAAAAAATAAGCCATGGCTGTCAGCAAACCTCCTTTAAAACCGAGGATAGGGAAAGCCCCTCCGCCGCCCAGAGAGTCTCCAGATTCTCATGAAGACGACGACGACCATTTGCATGAAGGGGACGAAGGATTGCCGGGATGGATTGTGACCTTTGCCGATCTGGTCACGCTCCTGATGGTTTTTTTCATTCTTCTTTTTGCCATGGGCACGGTGCAGGAAGAAAAATGGATTCAAATCAAACAATCCCTCAAAGCCGCGTTGGGAAAAGAATCGGCTGAAAATGTAGGCGTCCGCGAAGGATTGGATGTTTTGAAGGACAATTTGGACGAGGAAACCATTCACGCCGTCGACGAAGTGGGCGCCATGGTGGCGAAGGAGATGCAGGATATCGTCACCGAGGTCGAGGAATTTGTTTACAAAAACAAAATGTCGGGGCAGGTCGACGTGGAGACGGACGAACGCGGCGCCGTCATCACTATTTCAGATACGGTATTGTTTCCGCCCGGCGCGTCGGCCCTGACTACAGCGGGTTCGGACGTGTTAAAGGACGTTTTCGATTTGTTGCGCCAGTTCGATTACGACGTAAAAATTGAAGGCCATACCGACAACACGCCGATAAACACGCCGCGGTTTCCTTCCAATTGGGAGCTTTCCGCCTCCCGCGCCAGCGAGGTTGCGCGCATGCTGGTGATCGAGGGATTCCCTCCCGAAAAACTTTCCGTCCAGGGATTTGCCGAGTTCCGCCCCAAAGTTAAAAACGACACCTATAAAAACCGGGCGCGCAACCGCAGGATAGAAATCGTTTACCAACGCGGTAGCGTGCGCAGTAAAATGGTGAACGTGTTGCGAAAAAACAGCGTGGGTCCCTGACTCTTTCCCGCGGAAATTTCCATCAAAGATCGACCCCTCCCTAGGGTCAGGACTCATTAATTCTGTACAATTCTGTTCTGAATAGAGGGCATAGATGCAAGGAAAGCAAGCGCAGGGAAGTGTTCATCTACTTTCAAGCTTGTTTGACGTAGCAGGTATGCCCTCTATTCAGAACCCCTTGGGGCGCCGTTAATTTTAGTATCTGGACAGCGCAAGCCGCTTGCGATTAGCTCTGGCTAGGCGCTACGCAACTTGCGTTGCCATCTATCAAAAATTCTCTGGCGCAGAATGGACAGAATTAATGAGTCCTGACCCTACATAAAGCTTTTTGACAAGGTTCAAGTATTTTGATAACTTGAAAAATCCTTGTTTTATTTTGGCTTGCGCGATCAATCCCTCCGCTGGTTTCATCCCTTGGCGGAATTGGCGGATAACTTTCATTGGACCGGGAAAGCAAAGAAAAATTTATGCGCCTTGCGCTCCGGTTGGCCCAAAAAGCCGAAGGCCGAACCAGCCCCAATCCGTTGGTGGGCGCGGTGGTTGTCCACCGGGACCGCGTGATGGGCGAGGGGTATCATAAAAAAGCGGGTTCGGCTCACGCCGAAACAGTCGCCCTCAAAAAAGCGGGAAAGAAAGCTTCGGGCGGCGAGTTGTTTATAAATCTGGAACCTTGTTGCCATTTTGGCCGCACCCCTCCCTGTGTCGACGCCGTGATTGCCTCGGGAATCCGCAAAGTTTACATAGGGATGAAGGATCCTAATCCGCTGGTTTCCGGGAAGGGGATTCGCGCATTGCGCCGCGCGGGGATTGCCGTTGAAACCGGAATCCTGCGCCAGGAGTGTGAAAAGCTGAACGAGGTTTTCATAAAGTTTATTGCCACCGGCTTCCCGTTTGTCGTTCTTAAATCCGCATTGACGCTGGACGGAAAAACCGCTACTTGCCGGGGCGAGTCGCGCTGGATATCCAATCCGCAATCCAGAGAAAAGGTTCATGCGCTTCGCGACCGGGTGGACGCCATTCTGGTTGGCGCCGGGACGGTGGTGAAAGACAATCCGCATTTAACCGCGCGACCGGTCGGGAGAAAAGGCAAGAATCCCGTTCGCATCATACTGGACAATCAAAACCGGGTTCCTCTGGGGGCGCGGGTGTTTTTGAATAGCGATACGGAAAAAGTGATTTATGTCGCTTCCCAAAACCTGCCGGAAAAGAAAGAGCGCGCCCTTTTAAAAAAAGGCGTCGAGGTTTTGCGGCTGGCGAAAAAAAACGATCGAATTCCCTTGAAGAAGCTCATGGCCCAATTAGGCAAAAGAGAAATTACCAGCGTGTTGATTGAAGGCGGCTCGGAAGTGAACGGCGGCGCCTTGCGGGAAAAAATCGTCGACAAAATGATATTGTTCATGGCGCCTATGATTTTTGGCGGCAAAGAGGCCCCAGGTTTGACCGGCGGCCTCGGCATACCGCGCATTCAAGACGCCGTAAAAATTAACGAACTCCAGGTCCGGCGTCTGGGCGAAGACCTTTGGTTGGAAGGATACCCCTCCTGATGTTTAGCGGAATTGTTCAATCCCAGGGAACCGTGGTCGACGTGCAACGCGGCTCCGAGAAAGCCCGGTTTAAAATCGCCTCTCCAGATTTCAAAAATTACGAATTGGGCGAAAGCATCGCCGTCAACGGAGTTTGTTTGACGGTCGCCGAATGGAGCGGGAATGTTTTCGCCGTCGACCTGACCGCCGAGACCCTGCGCCGCACAAGCTTTGGAAACGTCCAACGGCGGATGAAGGTCAACCTGGAACGGTCTCTAACTCCGGCGGCAAAAATTAGCGGACATTTTGTCTCCGGGCACATCGACCAGGTTGGGATTTTGCAGAAGGTCGAAAACCTTCCCGGAGAATACATGCTCTGGTTTAACTATCCCCAGGAACTCGACCCCTTTATTATTGAAAAGGGTTCCATCGCCGTGGACGGAATCAGCCTGACCGTGGTATCCAGCGAGTCCGGACGCTTCTCGGTTTCCATCATTCCCTTCACCTGGAGCCACACCAATCTGAACGAGCGCCGGGAGGGAGACCAGGTCAATATCGAATGTGATATGATAGGGAAATACATTGTCAAAACCTGCCATACCCTTTTGGGCGGCGGGGAGCAAAAGGGAAGCGGACTCACCCTGGATTTATTGAAACAGCGGGGATTTGTAAATGGAAAATAATAAAGACGCGTTCAGTTCCATCGAAGAAGCGTTGGAAGACGTCCGAAACGGAAAGTTCATCGTCATCGTCGACGACGAGGACCGGGAAAACGAAGGCGATCTCATGATCGCCTCGGAAAAGATCACGCCGGAGGCCGTCAACTTCATGGCCAAACACGGACGCGGTTTGATCTGCCAGACCTTGACCGAGGAACGCACCGAGGAGTTGGGATTGCCCATGATGGTGCGGGAAAACCAGTCTCGATTCGATACCCCGTTCACCGTGTCCATCGACGCCAAGAATGGGATCTCCACCGGCATTTCCGCCGCCGACCGGGCGAAGACCATCCAGGTGGCCATTGATCCGCGTACCAGGCCGGGCGATCTCGTCAAGCCGGGGCACATTTTCCCCCTGCGGGCGCGCAAGGGCGGGGCGCTTGTCCGCACGGGCCATTCAGAGGCCTCCGTGGATATGGCGCGGTTGGCAAACCTGAATCCTTCCGGCGTGATTTGCGAGATCATGGACGACGACGGCACCATGGCTCGCGTGCCTCAATTGAGAGAATTCGCCGAAAAACACAAGCTTAAAATGATCACCATCCGGGCGCTGGTGGAGTACCTTTTGCAAAGGGAAACTCTGGTGGAGGAAGTGACCCGGACCAACATCCCTACGGACTTCGGGGATTTTCAGGCCGTCGCTTTCCGCAACAAACTGATCGACCAGGTGCACATCGCCATGGTCAAGGGCGAGATCAAAGCCGAAACGCCGACCTTGGTGCGCGTGCATTCCCAGTGCCTGACCGGCGACGTCTTCGGGTCCTACCGTTGCGATTGCGGCGAACAGCTCCAGCGTTCCATGGAGATGATCGCCAGGGAAGGAACGGGCGTCCTGCTTTATTTGTATCAGGAAGGGCGCGGGATCGGCATCATCAACAAGCTCCGGGCCTACGAACTCCAGGACCAGGGACAGGATACGGTGGAAGCCAACGCGACGCTTGGATTCAAGGCCGACCTGCGCGACTACGGCATCGGAGCGCAGATTCTCCGGAGCCTCGGTTTGTGCAAAATGAGGATCATGACGAACAATCCCCGGAAGATCGTGGGTCTCGAAGGCTACGGATTGCAAATGGTGGAGAGGGTTCCCATCGAGGTGGACGCCAGGGAAGACAACATTAAATACCTGAAAACCAAGCGATCCAAGTTAGGCCACCTCATGAAAAACATAGAAGGCGTAAAGGAAGGCCATGGCTAATTTGATCGAAGGCGACCTGTCCGGCGCGGGTTTGAAAATAGCAATCGTTGCCAGCCGTTTCAACGACTTCATCACCGGGCGCCTGTTGGACGGCGCGTTGGACGCTTTGACCCGGCATGGGGTGGACGCCGACGCTGTCGACGTGGCGCGTGTTCCCGGGGCGTTTGAAATTGCGCCCGTCGCCAAACGCCTGTGCGATAAAAACAAATACGACGCGGTCGTCTGCCTGGGCGCGGTGATACGCGGCGCCACGCCGCATTTTGATTACGTCGCCGGCGAGGCGAGCAAAGGCGTGGCCAGCGTGGCGATGGAAGCTTCCATCCCGGTTATTTTTGGAGTGCTGACGACCGACACTCTCGAGCAGGCGGTGGAACGCGCGGGTTCCAAATCGGGCAACAAGGGTTGGGACGCCGCCGTGGCGGCCATCGAAACGGCCAATCTGTATAAAAAACTTTAAAGTTTAACAAGATTAACAAGAAAGATTTCCATGGGGAAA
>JAJDBD010000011.1 GCA_029261575.1 Nitrospinaceae bacterium
TTCCTGAAATACGGATTCCACTACCGCGCCGGCAAGACTTGCCAAATCGCGGATACCCGAGCCGTCGGCGCTATCGGAAACTTCAGGCGCCGCTTGCGCGCCCTCTCCCTGAACGCCGCGTACCAGGGACGCCGCGGAGAAGGTTGTCGTCACCGTCTGTTGCAGGCTCAATTCGATTTCATCGATAACTCCCAAAGACTGGCTGAGCGATTCCGCCGAGGCGAAGGCGTCGAACTCTTCTCCGGAAAAGAAATCCTCGGCGATGGTCGAAACCCGTCCGGCGAGTTCTTGAATGGCGGCGAGTTCTTCTTCGTTCAAATCGCCTTCCACTGTCAGAGAATACTCAAACGCGGCGCGCGCTTCGGCGGAGAATTCCTCTTGTCTACTGCCGTCCGCAAAACGGGTCTGGCTGGCGGATTTCGAAAATCCCGCGCTCGCCCTCAAACTGAGAGTCACCTGATCGCCTTCCTCCGTTCGAAGGAATAGTTTTCCGGCGTTTTGGACGTCGACGCTGACGGAGGCCTGTTGCCGGCTCGTCAATGCCAGATCGTTTTGAGTTTGCGTGATTTCCATGATTCAATCCGTCGTGCTGAGAGCTATTTTCCTAATAAAACCGGGCCTTTACCGGTTTCAATGAAAATTAATACAGGGCTTATCGGAAGAATCGACCCAAACATGAGAAAAAATTTTATTTATCCAGAACGATGAAGTTTCCGTTAAGCTTTTAGGGTATGTTAAAATCTATACCGTATAAAGACCGGAATCTTTTATATGGCCGACTACGAACCATTATTTAGCGAAGAAACCGCGCGGACTCTGGATTTCCGCAAAATCATCATTCGCAAGACGATCCAGATATCGCGCAGAAATCCACATTTGTCGGTGGAGGAACTGGTGGCAATGGTGGAGCGGGAGACCGTCAAGGCCTGCGATTTATGCGTGGAATCTTCTTACGACGATTCCAACCCCTACCTGCCCGGAAGATATTTTGTGCGCGACCAGCGGGAGGAGCGCCAGGACCATGTGGGGCGTTTTTTCCTCAACCAGATTCAAAAAAAATTACGCTACGGCAAATTAAAACCCTGCCTGACCGCCGTTTTCGCCCGCTCGGTGGGCTGGTTGTTGGGGCAGGACGCCTACGACAAATTTTCGCGACGGCTGGTGAAGTTGCTGGAGCAAAGTTACGACGAGGGGTTGACCTACGAAGAGGCTTTAAACACTAGCCCCGCCGGCGAGATCATGGACGAAATCCTTCTCCATTACGGTCGAGAGTTCGGCAGGTCCGTGGGTTTTGAATATCGGCTGAAAAATTATCTCGACGCCGCTTTGGTCAAATATCATACCGAGCACAAGGAGGAAACGGTTCATGTCGAACGGACCGTCAAGGAAGCTTACGACGATTTCATCCGGCTCATGGGATTTTAAAAAAAAACCGAAAAGAATAAAAGACTCTATTAAAAGGCTGTGTTTGTTATGGCAAAACCTTTAAGCCAGGCGGGATTCCTCAAAGCCCGCAAATCCATCATCGAAAAAATACTGGACGTCGCCCGCCGAAACCAGGATCTGGCGGACGAGGAGGTGTTCCAGATTGTTGAAAAGGAAACCAAGGTGATGTTCGATCTCCTGCAGCCTCCGCCCCCCGACGCTTCCGGCTCTGCGGAATCCAAACGGAACCTGCGGCGCGGAAAGGAAAGTCGAGCGGAACATGTCGGGCGGTTTTTTTTGAATTTGATGGAAGACCCCCTCCGGGACGCGGCAGTGGAACAGACCTTCATACCCGTTTTTGCGGATTCGGTTTATTCGATGCTGGGGCAGGACGTCTACGAGAAGTTTTCAAAAAAAATCGACCAGCTACTGAAATTTGCCAAAGAAAAGAACTTCACCTACGAGCAGGCGCTGGACAGCAAACCGGGGAAAGAAATCACCCAAAACATCATGACGCTGTATCGGGATGAAATGGCCAAATACAATAAATTTGCCGATCGCCTGAAAATCAAACTGGAATCGGCGATGATGGAAAACATGACCGAAGACCAACTCGCCTCGATCAATATTCAGGAATCGATCGACAAAGGTTACGCGGAGTTTGAAAAGTTGATCAACCAGGCCGCTTCCTGACCCGCCTTATTTATAATCCGGCAAATCTTCCAACTGCTTCAAACTGCCGAAAACCAGGTCCTTTTCCGAAAGAAGCGGATCTTTGATCGGCCAATCGATTCCGACGTCGGGAGCGTTCCAGATCAAACCCCTTTCATCCTCCGGCGAATAATAATCCGAGCATTTGTAGGTCGCCAGCACGGTATCGCTCAGAACGCAAAAACCGTGGGCGAAACCCGCGGGGATGTACAGTTGCAAAAAGTTTTCGCCGCTCAAAACCTTGCCCACCCATTTTCCAAAATTTGGCGAGCCTTTGCGAACGTCCACCGCCACGTCGAATATTTCCCCCTGAATCACCCTAATCAACTTGGTCTGCCCGCGGTTGATCTGGTAATGCAATCCTCTTAAAACCCCCCGGCTGGAATACGATTGGTTGTCCTGCACAAACTCGACGTCCACCCCGTGTTCCTGTAGGCTTTTCCGGGTGTAACTTTCAAAAAAGTATCCGCGCGGATCCTGAAATACTTTTGGTTCCAGAAGCAATACTCCATCCAACTCTGTCTTGGTAATTTTCATGGCGTCCTGAATAGAAAAATTTGCGTGGGTTGATTTTAAAAATTTAAAACGGAGAACCACAGTATAACTTATTTCTCCGCCAGGAGAAAACCCGGAAAACCAATTTCGCGGGTCATCAAGCTTCGTTTGGCAAGGGGTCGACAAAGGGAAGGGCCATAAGAAAATAAACCAGCATGGACACCTCGGAATCGTAAAAATTGACTTCAAAGAGTCCGCCGGAAAGAAAACTCAACACCGCCGCCGCGCTGGCCAGATCCACCCAACGCTCCGGGCTTTCCCGGCCCCGCGCCGCCCGTCTCCGGTAAAGGCCCCAGAAAAATACCGCCCATATCCAAAGCCAGGACCCCAGCCCCAGGACCCCGGCGTCCACCGCCAACTGCACGATGTTGCTATGCAGGCCCTTGTACCTTTCCAGAATGGCCCGGTGTTCCGGGTATTGCGGATAGACGGTATCCACGCACTTGAACCCGCAACCGACGACGGGATGATCTTTGAAAATGGCCCAGCCGCCTCTCCATAAAGCCGTCCTGGTAAGAAAAGTAGCGTCCTCCAAATTCGTAAAACTTTTCAGCCGATCCGCAACCGAGGCAGGGGAGGCCGCAATAATCAGCGCCACCAGAACCGGAACGGCGAGCAACCAGCGCCATTGTTTCAGAAAAATCAGGAACGCCAGACCCGTAATAAAACCCAACCAGGCCTGTCGGGTCAACGTCATTAACAGGCAAAGACCCAAAAGCCCCACCGCCGCTCCCGACCCGACCGGACTCCTGCGGCAGAACAACAGACGGCTGAGCGCGGCCATTCCCACCAGCATGAGCAAACCGGCAAAGGTCATGTAAACGCTCATGGTTCCTTCCACGCGAGTCAGTTTGGAGACGCCCTCGGAAATCGCTTGATAAAACCCGTACAAGGTCGCCAGACACGCGACGACAATCAGCAGATTTAAAAAAAATTCCTGCGGACGAAGCCCCTGCAATTTTCTACGAATCGCGCCGTCCCAACGGGAAATAAAATCCATGGGAATCGACCGGGAGATCCATTCCCAAATCTCCAAAGGGCGGACCAGGGTCAGGCAATTGACCGCCCAGAAAAAAATTAAAATCTGCAGAAGTTTTTTGCAAGACTTGAGACTTCCCGCAGGGTCCGCCCCCAGAACCGAAGCCAGCAGGCAGGCGAAAATAAAAACCGCGAACGGCAGGCCGATGGGCCAGCGCAGGCGCGCCCAACCTTTTGTCCAATGCGTTTTCAGCAACCAGGCGATTCCCCCAATCCCGCAGGCGATCTGCGTGACGCTGATGGAAAACAACGAAAAAACGGCGAATAGAATCAGAGAGCCGATAATCACGCGATCCAGAATAATAATTTTTCCCTGCATGGAATGGAGTCTCTGAAATTTCAGAAATTGGCAAAAACAAACGCCGCCTCAAACTGTAAAAACTTTCGCCGAATTATATGCCGGGAGCTTTTTTTTGGCAAACTCCGAAACCTCCAAAACCCTTTTCTGATTTCCGCCCGCACGGAACTTGCGTTGACGGCACAGCTCCTTCTCCTTATAATCCCTGTCTCTATAACCAACCTTTAGACATTGAAAATTTTTCCATGAAAATTATTCCCGCTGTAGACGTCAAAGGCGGCAAATGCGTTCGCCTCAAACAGGGCAGGGCCGATCAGGAAACCGTTTACTCCGACGATCCCTTGGAAATGGCTCTCCACTGGGACGAACAGGACGCCCGACTGATCCATATCGTCGATCTGGACGGCGCCTTCGACGGCAAACCGGTCAATCTGGAATTGATCAAAAATATTGTTTACAACTGCTCGGTCGACGTCCAGGTCGGCGGCGGAATCCGGTCGCTGGAAACCATCGAGGCGTACCTGAAAGCCGGGGCCTACCGGGTTATCCTGGGAACCGTGGCGCAAAAGGATCCGGCGTTTGTCGAAACCGCCTGCCAACGCTTTCCCGGAAAAATCATGGTCGGTATTGACGCGATGGACGGACAGGTAGCGATCAAAGGCTGGGTGGAAGTCACCTCGCAAAAAGCCGGCGACCTCGCGCAAAAACTCGAACCCCTCGGCGTCGCGGGTTTCATCTACACCGACATCAGCCGGGACGGCATGATGCAGGGTCCGAACCTCGAGAGCCTCAAATCGTTTGCCTCCGCCACAAGCAAACCCATCGTCGCCTCCGGGGGAGTCAGCCAGCTTCACGACGTCGCCAATATTGCGAAATTAAAACTGGATCAAATCGAAGGAATGATCGTCGGCAAGGCGCTGTACGACAAAAGCTTCACCTATAAAGAAGCCGTGAAGGAACTCGAAGCCCATGCTGGCTAATCGCGTCATTCCCTGTCTGGACGTCAAGGACGGCCGCGTGGTCAAGGGCGTCAACTTCGTGAACCTGCGCGACGCGGGCGATCCTGTGGAAATCGCCGAGGCTTACGATCGGGAAGGCGCGGACGAGTTGACGTTTCTGGACATCACCGCCTCCCACGAAAACCGGAAAACCATTCTGGACGTCGTGGCGAAAACGGCGGAGAAAGTTTTCATGCCGCTCACCGTCGGCGGCGGGGTGCGCGTCCTGGAAGATATCCGCAACCTGCTCAAGGCGGGCGCTGACAAAGTAGCGATCAATACCGCCGCCGTGGGCCGGCCCGAATTTGTTCGGGAAGCGGCGGAACGATTTGGAAGCCAGTGCATCGTGGTCGCCGTCGACGCCAAACAGGCGCAGGACGCCGCGGCCGCAACCGGAGTCGATCTTGAATGGCGCGACCGCCATCCGGAGCAATTCATTTCGCTCGAAGACGATTTGCCCGTCTGGGAAGTTTACACGCACGGCGGGAGAAAGCCGATGGGCATTCACGTCGTGCGCTGGGCGCAATTGATGGAGTCCTATGGGGCGGGGGAAATTCTGCTGACCAGCATGGACCGCGACGGAACCAAACAGGGGTACGACAACCGGCTCAACCGGGCGATTGCCGACGCGGTGGGTATCCCGCTGGTGGCTTCCGGCGGCGCGGGAACGTTGAAGCATCTCTACGAAGCCATTGACGAGGGCCGCGCCAACGCGGTTCTTGCCGCTTCGATTTTCCACTTCAAGGAATTCACCATCCGGGAAACCAAGGAATATCTGCGCTCCAGAGGCGCGCCCGTCCGGCTGTAACTTTTCTTCAGACCACGCCGCAATTTTCCAGAGTCAGGGATTTTTCATCCGCGTCCAAAACGGCAGGCGTCCCCAATGGCATCGTCCAGATTTCCTTGCCATGGCCGATGGGCAGATGCGTCAATATCGGGAAAGCCTCGTCCTTGAAAACGTCTCCGATCACGTCGTCCAGAGTCCACTTCGCCCCACGCGGAGGCTGGCAATTGACCATCTCGCCAAACGCGATTCCCCGGACGTTTTTAAATTTCCCCGCCTCCTTCAATTGCCACAACATCCCGTCGATCCGGTAAGGCGCTTCGTTCACGTCCTCGATCAACAAAATCCGGTTGCGGGTTTCAATTTCCCATGAAGTTTTCAACGACCGGCAGAGCAGGGTCAGGCATCCTCCAACGATAACTCCTTTTGCCTTGCCGGGATGGATCGCACGGGCTTGTTTCGTCGCGAGACGTTTGGCCGCAACCGATCCCGTAAGCAAATTTAAAAACTGTTTGCGCGATTGCGTCATGGGAGCGCGCCCAAAACTGCCCGCGACCATGGGACCGTGAAAAGCGACCAGCGAACATTTCTGCAACAGATATAATAGAAGGACGGTGGCGTCGCTGGACCCGACGAATATTTTTGGATTCTTGCGAATGACGGACGGTTTGAGGAAAGGCAGAATCCGGTTGGCTCCGTAGCCGCCGCGCGCGCATAGGATGGCCTTGATTTCGGGATCGGCAAACATCGCCATTAAATCCCCGGCCCGGTCCTCGTCGCTTCCCGCCATGTAGCGTCGGCGCGCCAAAACGGAATTTCCCAGCCGGGGACGAAATCCCATCTTCTCCAAAACCCGCAAGCCTTTTTCCAGGCTTTCGCGTTCCACAACGCCCGCCGGGGCGATCACGCCAACGGTATCCCCCTTACAAAGCTTTTTGGGGCGAAGCGGTTTAGTAGAGGGTTTGGCCATTTCAATTTTTCGAATAATAGATACAATATAATTTCTTCGTTTATTTCAGGTCTACTATTCCAAGTCTACCATGCCAGATCAAATCGCCGCCATCATTCAAGCCCGCACAGGCTCCACGCGCTTTCCGGGGAAAGTTTTGCATCCCCTCGCGGGCAAACCCTTGCTGGAGCATATTATCAAAAGAATTCGGCAAGTACCATTAATCCGGCGAACGGTGGTGGCCCTGCCCGAAGGGCCTGATGAAGACCCGCTGGAGGAGCTGGCAAAAAATTGCGGAGCCGACGTCGCCAGAGGACCGGAGGAAGACGTGCTCCAACGGTTCATCATCGCCGGAGACGAGATCGCCGCGCGACATATTATAAGAATCTGCTCCGACTGCCCTCTGCTGGATATTCCTCTTCTGGCGTCCCTTGCCGAAACCCATTTAAACCAGGACGCCGATTACACGTTTGTCCGTGGGACTTATCCGCTAGGCGTCGGCGCGGAAGCCGCCCGCCTGGACTCCCTCAAGCAAATCGCCTCGTCAACCGCTGAACCCAAGTACCGGGAACACGTGACCACTTATTTTCACGATCATCCCCAGGATTTTAAAATTGAGCAAATCGATCCGCCGGATTATTTAAAGGGCAAGGACTTTCGCCTGACCGTGGATACCGACCTGGACATGCAAGTCGTCGAAACGCTATACAATGAACTGTACGATCCCGCCGCCGGTCTTGTCGACCTGCCCTCTGCCATCGCTTACCTGGAAAGCCGTCCCGAAATCGCCCGCCTCAATGCCGACGTCGTTCAAAAGGACTGGCGTCTGCAAAAATAATTTTTATTCTCCCGCCTAAAGTTTTAACCAGACCGTCCGTTATAGGCCTTGAGGCTAAAACTACCCAAGGTTAATTTGAAAGCTGAAAAGGGGCTTGTCAAAGTAGCGGCGGGGAAAATTAAGAAAATTAGGGGAAAGAGTTCCATCGACCGCTGGAGGCGGTTGGAGAAACTCGATGAAGACGGCTCCGCGCCAATTCCCCGCTCAACTCAAGGTGGAGGACTGAACCATGCCCATTCGAATCTTCAATAACATTCCGTCTCTCAGCGCGCAAAGAATCCTGGGAAATAACAACGACAGGCTGGCCCAATCGGTGGAGCGGATTGCCTCCGGCATTCGCATCAACCGAGGCGGCGACGACGCGGCGGGTCTGGCGATATCCGAGGGTTTGCGCTCCGACATTCGCGCTTTGCGCCAAGCGGTGCGCAACGCCAACGACGGCATTTCGCTTATCAACGTTGCCGAAGGCGCTCTCAACGAACAATCCGGGATACTGATTCGTCTTCGGGAACTGGCGTCCCAGGCCGCCACGGGAACCGTCGGATCCACGGAACGCCAAACCATTCAACTGGAGTTCAACCAGTTGAGAAATGAACTCGACCGGATCACCAGCACGACGGAATTCAACGGGCAGGGTCTTATCGACGGCAATTTGAGCGTGGCCGCTTCCGCCGTTATCATTCAAATCGGAGTCGACAACACTGCCAACAGCCGGATCGACCTCAATCAGGAAATCGATTTGACGGCGATCAGCTCAACCACTCTGGCGACCACGTCCACCAGCAACAACGTAACGGTGGGAACCCTGTTGTCCAACCTTTCCGTCACCTCGGCTTCGGAGGCGTTGACCTCGCTGGGGGCTATTAACGATTACCTGGATCAGGTGACGTCGGCGCGCGGTAAGGTGGGCGCGGTGCAAAACCGTCTTGTGCGGTCCATCGCCAACCTGTCTATCGGCGTCGAGAACCTGCAAGCGGCGGAATCCGCCATTCGGGACGCGGACATTGCGGAAGAGGTTGCTTTGCTCACTAGAAATCAGATTCTGGTGCAGACCTCCACGGCAATGGTCGGACAGGCCAACCTGATTCCTCAATCGATCCTGCAATTGCTCGCTTGATCGATCATTCAATTTTGACGATGGGCCGGGGTTAAACCTGGCCCATCGTTTGAAACCTCTCCATTCTCTTCCGCCACTCCCGCAAATTTCTTAAAAGAAAAATTAAAGTCCGACCTTTTGTTTCCGATAACGGCTTTGAGGCCAGGATCGAAAAGCTTTTTCCGCCCTGGTTAAAATCAGGCTTATAGATGGGATCGGCAAATGCGCCGAATTCCATTAGGGAAAAATCAGGGGGAAAGGCGAGGCGTCTTTTTCCAACGATCCAAACAAAGGTTCAGCGGGAAGCTGAATCGAATGCGCCTCAAGTTAAGGTGGAGAACTGGAAAATGGAAGTTCGGGTCTTCAGCGGAAAAAAGAAAACAGCCGGACAGTTGCGGAGCGAAAAATTCCCAGCCGCTCGGCGTCCCTTAAAACCGCCGGAAGATTTCCCTTTACGACTCGCAATCCAGGCGGCAACGCAGCCCAACTTCCATTTTTCAATCTTTCCACATCTAAAGTCGTCGAGTTTTTGGCCGATAGTTTCGGCTTGAAAGAATCGCAGACAAAGCCGGGCCTATTCCTTACATCGGAATATTTCTGGAGACAGTTGAGTAAAATTTAAGAATCCAGCGGAACGGCGTGTGGAGCGCCAAGGCGGGCCGCTTCAAAAACCTGGCCGAAAAAATTCCAGCAGGAGGCTGGAAAAAATTTAACCCTCACGGTAGAGGAGATATCTCATGCCAGTACGAATCTTCAACAACATCCCTTCATTAAATTCTCAGCGGCTCCTCGGTATCAACAACGACAGGTTGGCCAAATCGATCGAACGGATCTCCTCGGGTATCCGCATCAACCGAGGGGCGGACGACGCGGCGGGTCTGGCGATTTCCGAATCCCTACGTTCGGACATCAGAGCCTTGCGCCAGGGGGTGAGAAACGCCAACGACGGTATTTCACTCATCAACGTAGCGGAAGGCGCCCTGAACGAACAATCTGGAATTTTGATCCGGCTTCGAGAGCTGGCGTCCCAGGCCGCCACGGGAACCGTCGGATCCACGGAACGCCAGACCATTCAATTGGAGTTCAACCAGTTGAGAAATGAAATCGACCGGATCACCAGCACGTCGGAATTCAACGGGCAGGGTCTTATCGACGGCAATTTGAGCGTAGCCGCTTCCGCCGTTATCATTCAAATCGGCATCGACAACTCTGCCAACAGCCGGATCGACCTCAATACGGAAATCGACTTGACGGCGATCAGCTCGACCACTCTGGCGACCACGTCCACCGGCAACAACGTAACGGTGGGAACTCTGTTGTCCGCCCTTTCCGTCACCTCGGCGGCGGAAGCCTTGACCTCGCTGGGGGCCGTCAACGATTATCTGAGCCAGGTCACGACGGCTCGCGGTAAAGTGGGCGCGGTTCAAAACCGGCTGGTGCGGTCCATTGGCAACTTGTCCATCGGCGTGGAAAACCTGCAGGCCGCGGAATCGAACATTCGGGACGCGGACATCGCCGAGGAAATCGCCTTGCTGACGCGGAACCAGATCCTGGTCCAGGCCTCCACCGCCATGGTCGGACAGGCGAATCTGATTCCTCAATCGATTCTGCAATTGCTCGGTTAAACCGGAAACTTTCCGGACTTCATTCCTTATTATTATGGGCGCCTCTTTAACGGGGCGCCCTTTTTTTATCCATTTCCTCTCCCTCTGGCTCTCCCCCAAAGGCCCTCCTGGATTTCCCGCTTCTAAAAAAGTGGTAAAGGTATTTTTCTGAAATCCCGATAAAGTTTGTGAGTCCGGGAAACAGAGCAAAAGTCCTTTGAGAAATTTTCTCAGTTTCCACCGGCTCGACAAATTAATCATGCTTATTTAGAGGCGCGGCTTTGGCAAGGAAGCTGAAACCCGCCAATCGATTTTAAAATATCAAGGAGGATAAGAAAATGCCCGTAAGAATTTTTAACAACATCCCTTCATTAAACGCCCAGCGACTCCTGGGCATCAACAACGACAGACTTTCCACTTCGATCGAACGGATCGCCTCTGGCATCCGGATCAACCGGGGGGCGGACGACGCGGCGGGACTGGCAATTTCCGAATCCCTGCGTTCGGACATTCGCGCCCTGCGCCAGGCGGGGCGAAACGCCAGCGACGGAATCTCGCTCATTAATGTGGCGGAAGGCGCCTTGAACGAACAGGCAGGCATCTTGATCCGGTTGCGCGAGCTGGCTTCCCAGGCGGCGACGGGAACCGTCGGATCCACGGAACGGCAAACGATTCAACTGGAATTTGACGCCTTGAGGAAAGAAATCGACCGAATCGCGTCAACAACCGAATTCAACGGACAAGGTCTTATCGACGGTAGTTTGAGCGTGGCCGCCTCTGCCGTTATTGTTCAAATCGGCATCGACAACACGGCCGACAGCCGGATCGACCTCAATCAGGAAATCAATTTGACGGCGGTCAGTTCGTCCACTCTGGCGACGACGTCCACCAACAATAACGTCGCAGTGGGAACTCTATTGTCCGCCCTTTCCGTCACCTCGGCGGCGGAAGCGTTGACCTCGCTGGGGGCCGTCAACGATTTTCTGAGCGCGGTCACGTCGGCTCGCGGTAAAGTGGGCGCGGTTCAAAACCGGCTGGTGCGGTCCATATCCAATCTCTCCATCTCCATCGAGAACTTGCAAGCGGCGGAATCGGCCATTCGAGACGCCGACATTGCGGAAGAAGTCGCTTTGTTGACGCGGAACCAGATTCTGGTTCAGTCGGCGACGGCCATGGTGGGTCAGGCCAATTTGTTGCCGCAATCCGTTTTACAACTTCTCCAGTAAGAATCTATTTAGCTCAGGCGCGCCCAGGTTCGGAAAAAACTCACCGGTCCAGGGAGCGGGCTTCATGAAACAGCGGTCCGCGAAGCGCCTGGAGTGAACGTAACAAATAACTGGAGATTCTCTTATGAGCGTTAGCGCTCCTGGAGAATACGTAGAATGGCGCTCAGTATATTTTCGAATCTTTCTTCTAATAATTCCCAACGGGTGTTGACGAATAACCAAACCCGGCTGGCCGAGACCTTGGAGAGGGTCGCTTCGGGACTGCGTATCCGAAGCGCGTTTGACGACGGCGGCGGCCTGGCAGTCACCGAGGGAATTCGCTCGGACGTTCTGGCTCTGCGCCAGGGTTCGAGAAATACCGAAGACGGCGTTTCCATGCTGAAAACGGCGGAGGGGGCCTTGAATGAAATCTCGGGTATCTTGATCCGGTTGCGCGAACTGTCCACCCAGGCGGCGACCGGAGAGATTACCCAGACACAACGCGATTCGTTGCAAATAGAGTTTTCATCCTTGTTGAAAGAAGTCGACCGAATCGCGAACGTTACCGAGTTTAACGGGCAAAAGCTTACAGACGGCAGTCTGGCCCAGGGAGCGGCCAATGAAATTGTTCTGCAAACCGGAGTGGACGCCACGCTGGACAGTCGCTTTAACGTAAACAACGAAGTCGATCTCACCGCCGCCGATTCGGCGGGGTTGGGTTTGGCTTCCACTTCAATATCCAACGTAACAAAGGCCTTGACGGCAATGGACGATCTGTCGTCCGCCATTCGGGATTTGATCCGGATCCGCGGACGCGTGGGAGCCGCGCACAACGAACTGACCCGTTCGACTCGCACTCAAGCGCGAACGGCGGAACATTTGACTTCCGCAGTCTCAACCATTCGGGACGCCGACATGGCGGAGGAGTTGGCTAAATTGACCCGAACCCAATTACTGGTTCAGGCCTCGTCGGCCATGCTGGGTCAGTCAAACTTGTTGCCCCAAAACGCATTGACTTTGCTGGGATGATTTTAAGGCAATGGCATTGCGCAAAAATTCAGGAAAGGAGTCGCCATGACTATTCCAATTTTACCCAACGATTTTTCCAAACCACCCGTGACTCAATACCATTCTGTCCTGGGGGCTAACGCGGCAAGCGCCCGAAAAACGGAGGAGGCCCATTCGTCGCAAGCCCCTGGAATCTTCAAGCTCGGCGCTCCGGAAGCTGATTCGGAAAGCGGAGACAACATCGAGTTGAGTCGCAAGCTGTTCAATCGAAGGACGGTGTTTGATTACGACTTCGAGACCAAGGAGCTGATTGCGAAAGTGATCGACGGAGACACCCGCGAGGAGATCAAACAAATTCCTGACGAAGGTCTCAAACGGATCGAGGAAGGTATAGACAAGTTTAAGGAGGAGTTGGAAAAACTTTCCAACGCCGTGAAGTCTTTTGAAGAAAACCGGGCGGCGAGAGTTCGGAGCTAGTAAGCGCCGCCTTCGGCGTCGGGGAATAGAATATGAAACGCTATAGAATGGGCGTCGTCGGTTGCGCCGGGCAAGCGCCCGGAGGCAGTGTAGTGTAGCTTATACGGCAAACGTTGTGCGCTTAGGTGCGCTTGCATCTCGCCCCCCTGCCCCACGGCGAGTGGAGAATTTCTTTACAAACTGCGAGATGTACTGTCGGTTTTTCTCCGCGCTCAAAATAGTCGGTTGACGGTTTAATGGCTCCTTCTTTCAAATCCGGAAATAGTTTATGAAACGCTATAGAGTGGGCGTCGTCGGTTGCGGGCGCATCGGCAGTCTTTTGGAGGACGATCCGCTTCGCGGAAAACCCTGCACGCATGCCGGAGCGTTCAACGCCCTGCCATCCGCGCGAATCGTGGCGGGATGCGACGTCGACCCTGATCGGCTCAAACGTTTTGGCGACCGCTGGTCGGTCGACCGTTTGTACGGCGATTACCGGGAAATGTTGGATAAGGAAAATCTGGACGTCGTTTGCATCGCCGCCTGGACGCGCCTTCATGCAAAAATCGCCTCGGACGCGGCCCGGTCCGGCGTACGCGGAATTTTCTGCGAAAAACCTATCGCCAATACCCTGGCGGAGGCGCGCGCGCTCGTCCGTCTGTGCGAGCGCAAAAAGGTCCTGCTCTCCATCAATCACGAACGCCGGTGGGATGGATACTATCAAAAGGCCCGGGAGTTGATCCGCAGAGGAACCCTGGGCGAAATCCGCTCCATCGTCGGCAATGCGCTGTCCTGGAAACCCGGAAAGCTTTCGGTCGCCAAACACGGGGGCGGCGCCTGGTTCCACGACGGCACGCACTTGGCGGATATCCTGTTATATTTTGGCGGACCCGTGGATTGGGTCTGTGCGCACGAGGTTCGGTCGCACGGAAAAAAAAATATTGAAGACACGGCGGCGGCCATGCTTCGCTTCCGCAACGGCGCGGTTGGGTTTATCGAAGGCGGCGGCGCGAGAAAGTATTTTAATTTTGAACTGGACGTTCAGGGAAGCGAAGGGCGCCTGCTCATCGGCAACGGCGGCCAGCGCCTTTTTCTTTGCCGCAAGAGCCGGCGTTTCACCGGCTTTAGCGAACTGGAGCCGGTACAGTTTCCCGCGCCGCGCAAATACGAATCTCCATTTGTCGCGGGAGCGCGCGATATGGTACGATCACTACGCGTCGGCAAACCCGGATTGTCCAGCGGTCAGGACGGTTTGAAGGCGTTGGAAGTCGTCATGGCGGTTTACAAATCCGCCTCTCTTAAAGGACAACGCGTTAAAATCAATGCCAGGCTTTAGGGTCAGGGCGCATTAATTATGTCCATTCTGCGCCTGTCAAATTTTTGATGAATGTTTGTGAAGACCACGCCGGGCATAGCCTTGGCTATGTTCAAGCGGTTTGAGCAAACAGGCGAAAAATTTGCGGCGCCTTGTAAAGGTTTGCCATGAAGAACAAATCTACAGCGTCAAGCAAGCTTACCGTAGCTTTGCTATGCTAGCGCTTGCTTTCCTTGTGTCTTTATTCTTCATGGTAAACAGAATTGTACAAAATTAATGCGTCCTGACCCTAGACATCCCGCCTTCATAATTTTCAGTTTTATATTCATTCTGACCTTCAGCGTTCTTTTTAAAATTTATCTCAACTCAAAATCCGAATGGCAAACGGCGCGAACTCTGGTCGGGCAAAATCAATTACAGGAAGCCGTCGTTCATTTTAGTCGTTCTATTCGATGGTTTATTCCCGGCGTATCTTATACGGAGAGCTCCGCACAGGGAGCTTGGGAGGTCGCTCTGGACTTGGAAAACAGCGGGCGGATCGAGGATGCTTTGGCGGCGCAACGAGTTTTGCGCAGTTCATTTTTCTCCATTCGAGGGTTTGGCTCGCCGGGAAGAGAGTGGATAAATAGATGCAACGAAAAGATCGCCGCGCTCATGGCGGGCCGCCCCGCGCTAACCTCCGCGCAAAAACAAAAATCTTTTGAGCAAAGAAAAGCGGAAAATCTCGAACTGCTTTCCCGCGAGAGAGCGCCTTCCCGGCCCTGGGCCTTTGCCAGCGAAATGGGTTTCCTGGGTTGGATCGCCTGTGGGTTGGCTTTTATCTTTAAAGGAATATCGCCCTCGGGCGAATTAAGAACCCGTCCGGCGGCGGCCTGGAGCGGCGGGTTTATTTTCTTTTACTGCGTCTGGCTTGTCGGACTCTTTAACGTGTGACCGGGGAGGCCTCCGGAAGCAATGTTTGATATGCAAACGCTCGGCTGGCGACAACCATCGTATGAATTGCGCCTGCGGAGTCCAGCGGCGCCTTGGCTGGCTAAGCGGTTTCAGTTTGATATCTATAAGAAGAAGTTTTTCATTAAAAAAATTTAATTGCAATCGATTGGTCCCATGGGTAAATTGTAATTTCCAGATTGGAAATGACCGTTTCCGATTCGTTCGTTTTACCGACAACACGCTTCGTTGCCATCGTATATAAAATCCAATCTAAACAGATCGCAAAAATTATCTAATGATAGAAGTCGAGAACCTTAGCAAGTTTTACGGTCCCCGTCCTGCGGTAAATAATCTGAATTTTACCGTGAGCCAGGGCGAGGTCGTTGGATTTCTGGGTCCCAACGGGGCCGGGAAAACCACGACGATGAATATTTTGTGTTGCATCCTGCCCGCTTCGCGGGGAACGGCGCGGATTTGCGGATTCGACATTTTTGAACAGTCGATGGAAATTCGCAAAGCGATCGGCTACCTGCCGGAAAACCCTCCGGTTTACCAGGACATGGTGGTCGACGATTATTTACGGTTCGCCGCGGGTATTCGGGGCGTGGCGGGGAAAAAAATCGCCGCCGCCATAGACCGCGCGCTTGAAAAATGCGGGTTGAAAGACGTGCGCCGTCGGCTCATAGGAAAATTATCCAAAGGCTACCAGCAAAGAGTGGGCCTGGCCCAGGCTCTGATCCACGATCCCGATATCCTGATTTTGGACGAACCCACTACCGGCCTGGATCCGCTTCAGATTATTGAGATCCGCAAACTGATTCAGAATCTGGCGTCTTCCCACACCATCATTTTAAGTTCCCATATTCTCCCGGAAGTCGCCCAGATTTGTCAGCGCGTCGTCATCATCAATGAAGGAGAAATTGCGGCGATAGACACTTTGGAAGGTCTCACGGCTTCTTTGAGAAAAAGCGAGCATCTCCGGTTGCGCGTGCGCAACGCGGACAACGGCGTCCAGCAAAGCCTGGAAGCGCTGGAGGGCGTGTTGTCCGTTCGCCGGGAAAACGATTCGCAGTTTGTCATCGAGAGTCCGCTGGGTTCTCCCTTTCAGGACACGGTGGCTCGCCTTGCGCTGGACAAAGAATGGGGCATTGTCGAATTGTCGTCCGCTTCCATGACGCTGGAAGATATTTTTCTGAAATTGACGACCGAGGAAAAGGAGACTCCGGAATGAGAAATTCCCTGCTCATTGCCAAAAGGGAACTGGGTTCGTTTTTCAGTTCGACGATCTTTTACGCCATCACCGTCGTTTTCCTTCTCCTGTACAGCTTCATTTTTTTTCAAATTTTGAATTTCTTCAGTTTCCAAAGCGTGCAGGCGGCGCAGGTTCGCGGCATGAACCTGGGATTGAACCTGAACGATATGGTGATCCAGCCGGCGTTTCATAATATGGCGGTGATCCTGTTGTTGATGATTCCCATCGTCACCATGCGCAGTTTTGCGGAGGAGAAAAAGGGCAAGACGTTTACCCTGCTTTTGTCCTCGCCCATTCACCTCAGGGAAATTGTGTTTGGCAAATTTCTCGCCTGCTTGTCCGTTCTGACGGCGATGATTCTTTTGTCGTCCTACTCCATCGCATTTTTATTCATGGTCGGACGCCCGGAGATCGGACCGGCGCTGAGCGGGTACCTGGGCATTCTGTTGATGAGCGGCTGTTACGTGGCCATTGGACTTTTCGCGTCCTCCCTCACCGACAACCAGATCGTCGCGGCGGCGCTCAGTTTTGGATTCATGCTGTTCATGTGGGTGATAGGCTGGGGCGCGCAGGCGGCAGGACCCGACGTCGGCCCGATTCTGGAATACCTTTCCCTGATCGACCACCTGGAGCGTTTCCTCAAAGGAATCGTGGATTCCAGCGACGTGTTTTATTATTTATCCTTTATGTTTTTCGCGCTATTTTTGACCCATCGGGTCCTCGATTCCAACCGGTGGAGATGAAGTCATGAAAAAACTCACGCCAGTCGCCGGGTGGTTCGCGCTGTTATTCGCCGTCGCCGCCCTGATCGCTTACGTTCTGTTTCCCGACAAACTCAATGTGGCTCTGACCCTGGGTTTCATCGCGCTGGGCGCCGTAATTGTCATCGCCGTCGCCGACAGGGAAAACCTCCGGCGGTTCCTCAAGGGCCGGCAGGCGCTTTACGGATTCAACGCAGGGGTGTTGATTCTGGTGGCGCTGGGCATTATGGTTTTTGCCAATATTATTTCCTTTCGCCACAAACATCGCTGGGACGTGACGGAAGGAGGCTTGTACTCGCTGGCGCCGCAAACGCAAAAAATCGTTTCCACGCTCCCGCGCGGAGTCAAGCTGACGGCGTTTTTTCAAACCGACGACCCGAAGAAGAGCGACTTCAAGAACCTGATCGACGGCTATCTGACGCTGGGGGACAAACTGGCTCTGGAATTTGTCGACCCGGATAAAAAACCCGCGCTCGCCAAGCGCTATGGGGTGACCACCTACGGAACCGTGGTCTTGGAAAGCGGAGAGCAGGAAACCAAAGTCAATAACGCCACGGAAGAAACTCTGACCAACGCCTTGCTCAAGGTCGTCAAGGACGACAAGAAAACCATTTATTTTCTCGACGGGCACGGCGAAAAGGATATCGACGGCGTGGGCAAGGAAAGTTATTCCGCCGTGAAGAAGGCTTTGGAAAAGGATAATTTCCAGGTTCAGAAACTTTTGCTGATGCAAAGCGGGTCCATTCCGGAGGACGCCTCGCTGCTGGTGATCAACGCTCCTCAACGCCCCTTGCTGGAAAAAGAAACGGAGATCGTCGAAAAATATCTCGACGCAGGCGGCGCGGTGTTTCTCCTCGCCGACCCGCAAATGGATACGGGACTGGAGGGTTTGTTAAAGAACTGGGGACTGGTTTTAAATCCGGACATGATCATCGATCCCCTGTCGCGCATGTTTGGCGGCGATTTTGCCGCCCCGGTAGTGAATCAATACACGATGCACGACGTCACCAAAGACTTCGCGCTGGCCACCATTTTCCCCATCGTGCGCTCGATCTCGACAGAGACGGCTCCAGGCGTCGAAACGATTGAGTTGCTTAAGACCGGTCAAAACAGTTGGGGTGAAACGGATTTTTCAGACGCCAAGGTGAAATACGACGAAGGGACCGAGGTCCAGGGGTCGCTTGCCGTTCTGGTTTTGTCGACCAAAAAAATGCCCGCCTCCGGCGCGGATAAATCCAAAGGAGCGGGCGAGTCCAAAGAAGAAAACCCCCTCACCGCAAAACTGGTGGTGGCGGGCGATTCGGATTTTGCCGCCGATCAGTATTTTAATTTTTCCGGGAACGCCGACTTGTTTCTAAACACGGCATCCTGGCTGGCGGAAGAAAACAACCTCATTTCCATCCGGTCCCGGGAGCGGTCTTCCCAACCCATTCAACTATCCCAAACCCAGGGCAAACTGATTTTTATTCTGGGCGTCCTGGTTTTTCCAGGAATGGTCGCTCTGATCGGCGTTAAAGTATGGTGGCGGAGACGTTCTTTATGAAGTTCAAAGGAACGATCGGAATGGTCGTCCTGCTTGCGACCGTCGTCCTTTATTATTTGTACGTTGAAATTCCCACCGAAGAAAAAAAACAACAGGAAAAAGAACTCGCCGAAAAGGTTTGGCTTTTTGAAACGGGAGACGTCGATCAATTCTCCCTGATTCGCAAGGATCAAACGCTGACCCTCAAGCGCGACGGCGATCTGCAATGGAAAGTCGCCTCTCCGCTCGCGGTTCCCGGAGACGTGCGCAACGCGGAGGACCTGCTGTTCACGCTTCAGTCGGCGATTTTCTCCCGCGTGGTCGAGGAGCGATCCGACGATCTTTCGGCCTACGGTTTGAAGGAACCGAATCTCAAAATTTCCCTGCAATTGAAGGACGGGACCCGGCAAACCCTGTGGGTGGGCGACTCCGCGCCCATTGGCCGCGCCGTTTACGGCAAGCGGGAAAACAGCGATCGGGTTCTTTTGATTTCCCAACGCCGGGAGGAGTTGGACAAAAGGTTGTACGACCTGCGCGACAAATCAATCTTCAAATTTGCGCCGAAGGAGGTCGGGCGAATCGAAATTAAATCTTCGGACGGCGCCCTGCGTTTTTCCAAGGCGAAGGAGGTTTGGACGGTTTCCGGAAATAACGCCGCCCGGGGCGACTCCAATGAAATCTCCAATCTGATCCATCGAATCAAAAGCGCTCAGGCCAAATCGTTTCTGGACGAAGATCCCAAAGACCTCGCCGCCTTTGGGCTGGACGCGCCTTTTCTGGAATTGACCCTGGAGGCAGGCGAGAAAAAGGAAACCGAGACGCTCCTGATTGGCCGTAAGGGGGAAAATAAATTCTATCTCGCCAAATTAGTCGGCGCTAAAAACGTTTTTACCGTCGACCAGGTTTTGATTGATTTGCTGAGCAAGGACGCGCTGGATTTTATGGACAAGAATCTGCTCGCCTTTGATCAAAACGAAGTCGCGGAACTGGTTTTGACGAATGCCGCCGAAACAATTCAAATCAAAAAAAATACGGACGGCGCGGATTGGGAAATCCTGAAGCCCGCTAAAATGAAGGCCGATACCGCCGCCGTGAACACTCTGCTGTTCGACCTTGCAAACTCGAAACTGCTGGCCTACATCAACGAGTCTCCCAAGGAATTAAAATTCTACAACCTGGACCCGCCGGACAAAAAACTCGAAATCGTCCTGAAAGACAAAACGCGGTTGGGACTCAACCTAGGCGGCTCCACGCGGGACGGCGGGAATTTTTTCGGCCAGCGCCCGGGCGAGCATGCCGTTTTTGCTTTGGAAGGAGCCGTCGCGAAAAAAATATTTCGCTCCCTGCACGATCTGAAAAGCCGAAAGCTTTTGGATTTTGAAATGGACCAGGTTGCGGAAATTGAAATTCAACGCGGCGGGAAAGCGTTTGAACTGGTCAAATCCGGCGACGGTTGGGACCTGTTAAAACCGGAGTCGATTAAAAATATGAAGCCGTTCGTGGGCAAGGATATTTTATGGACGCTGAACAGCTTGAACTACGAACAGGTTTTGGAATCGCTTCCGAAGGACGAGGCGCCGAATTGGAACCGGCCCGAATTAAAAATCAAGCTGCTGGATTCCAAAAAAGCGCGGTTGGCTTTTATCGAGGTCGGCGAAAAGATTAACGAAAAAGCATTGTATTACGCCCGTGTGGACGGCCAATCTAAAATCTACCAAATCAAGGCTCGATTTGTCGACGAAATCCCCGGCGACTTGAAAAGTTTCCAGGACAAGGCCCGTTAACCAGGCAAGCGCCTGGAGGCAATAGTTTAGATTTGCAAATCCAATGTAGCTTGCGGCATTCACCGTAAACGGTTGCCTACTGGTCCCGGCGCTTGCTTGGCCGACCCCACCCCTTCATGTAGCTATATTTTATTTTTAATGCCCAATATGTTGTATGAAACGCTCCAGCGGCGGTTTTGCGTCTCCAGAGATATTTTTATAACCGATTGATTTTATTTGGGTTATTTTATTTTTTTGAAAAATAAAAATATTCTGTTGACATAATACAATATATAGTGGTATCTTTCCTCCAACATACAATATAAGGGTGAGAGGACCATCAGGCTTTATCCTTATAATTTGGAGTTTCCCGTCGGTAGGGAAACCGTAAACGAATCGAGTTAATTGGGAGATCAAGGAATACCAGCAACCCCCATAGGCGGGTTACTAGAAAAAACGCCCTAATGCAGTTTTCTTTAAACAGTGTTTGGTTTAAAGATATGGTACCCCTTCCAGAATCCCCAAATGTATCGAGCGCCGGCCGACCTCTACGGAATTTTCGGCAATGGAATCCCACCAATTGGCGTTATAAATTAGGCGTTTTTTCCGGTTGAGAGCAATCTTGAACCAATAGTAGCCCGCCACCCTCATCTATTTTTCCCCGCCAGGTTGGACCGCGGTTTCTACCCTTCATCTTGCAATTTGGATTCAGTCAAGGACAGGCGCATGTGGAAGTTGCAAATCAAAGTCGGCCTGGCGGGGATTTAATAGATTTCTAAAGTTTTTTTTGATCGCCGCTTGCCCCATGGCTCTCCCTGGATTATAGTCAGGGTCCAAATTCATTGAGGGCGCCGTGCTGAATCCCACGCCAATATCCACAAAATCCGTTTGCAAAGTTCAGGGGGACTATCCCCTTTCCTACGCGCATCCTGGAGACGCCGGGGCGGACCTGCGCTCGTCCCAGGACCTCACGATTCCCGCGCGGGACAGGTTAGTCGTTCCCACCGGCGTCAAAATCGCTTTGCCGCAGGGCCATGTCGGACTCGTCTGGCCGCGAAGCGGTCTGGCCGTAAAGCAGGGACTGGACTGCGGAGCGGGGGTCGTCGATTCCCAATACCGCGGCGAAATCAAGGTCCTGCTGTTCAACCATAACGACTCCGAATATCAAATCAAAAAGGGCGAGCGCATCGCCCAACTGCTGATCCAGAAAGTGGAAACCGTCGAGTTCGAGCAGGTCGACGATCTGGACGCCACCTCCCGGGGAGAAAATGGGTTCGGATCGACGGGGTCCTAGACGCCCGTGAAAATCCGCAACACAGAATTGGAACTGGTTTGTGGAGACATAACGGAGAGCGACACGGACGCGGTGGTCAACGCCGCCAATTCCAGTTTGATTTTGGGAGCCGGAGTGGCGGGCGCCATTCGCGACCGGGGCGGAGACTCTATCCAGAAAGAATGCGACGCCATAGGCTCATGCCCCGTGGGCGGGGCGGTTGTCACCGGGGGCGGCAATTTAAAGGCCCGGTTCGTGATTCACGCCGTCGGCCCCAGGATGGGGGAGGGCGATGAAGATGGAAAATTAAAAAACGCCACGCTCAGCAGTCTCCGCATTGCGGACGAGAAGGGAGCGGCCTCCATCGCCTTTCCCGCAATCAGTACGGGGATATTCGGTTTTCCTCTGGAGTCCTGCTCCAGGATCATGCTTAAAACCGCTCTTGACTATTTATCCGGCGATACAAAATTGAATCGTGTTCGCTTCACTCTATTCGACCAAAAAAGTTTTGAGGTTTTCCAGCGGACCTTAGAATCCTTGCAACGCGATTGAAAGGCGACGGCGTTTGAGATAGACTTGGATTTTAGGAGAACGCGATATGTTACGCAAACTGGCAAGAATATTTGGCTGGACGTCGGAAGAAGGCGAGGGGACCGGGAAAAACAAATCCCCTTCCGCTTCGCAGGGCGAATCCAACAGCCGAAACGGCAAAACAAAATTTCGGGTGGAGCATGTAGCGCAAACGCCCAATCCGGATGCGGTGCAGTTCGTCCTCAACGAGTCGGTGATCTCGAACGGAACCAAATCCTTCGCTTCGGCGGAGCAGGCCAAGGGCGACCCTTTGGGCGAGGCGCTGTTTAATATTTTCGGAATCGAAAACGTTTACTTAAATGAAAATTTCGCGACGGTCAACAAATCGCCGATCCGGGGATGGAACAATATGATCGACGAGATCAAGCAGGCGCTGGAAACGCATTTGACGCATTACGACGCCGGGGACGAGCCGAAAAATTCCGGACAGGAACTGGAACTGGACGAGGAAATCACGGAGATCACGCCGGACACGTTTTTTAAATTGAAGGAAGAAACCAAATTCAAAATCATAGACGCCCTGTTCGAGCAGTCCATTCGTCCGGCGCTGGCGGCGGACGGCGGCGGGTTGACCCTGCAGGGACTCAAAGGCAACGTGATCCAGATCGAATATCAAGGCGCCTGCGGAACCTGCCCCAGCTCCCGCACGGGAACCCTGCAGTACATCGAGACGATGTTGAAGGAAAACCTGCACCCCGACCTGGAAATCCAGGCGATTTAGCCAGGCAACCGGGGTAGCCCCCGGAGGCAGATTGGCGTAACGCTTGAGGGAAACGGTTCCGCGTTAGGCGAGTTTGCAACTCAAACTTTTCCGCCGGGCGTTTGCCCGGCGCCCAGAATATAGGATAAAGCGCTGTCGACGTCCGGAAAGGAAACGAACTGATCGAGAATTCTTGATCTGGTGAATTTTCGCCGGACCAGATCTTCCAGCAAAGAATAAAAACCCGCAAAAAAATTGTCGATATCGACAAACACCAACGGCTTTTCGCACTGACCCAGGTGCTTCAAAGTCAAAATTTCCAAAGCCTCCTCAAACGTTCCAATCCCGCCCGGCAGGACGATAAACGCGTCCGAGAGCTCGTCCATAATGCCTTTGCGTTCGCGCATGCTTTTGGGGACGATCATTTCGTCGGCGAGAGGATATTGAACTTCCAGCGTTTTTAAAAAATCGGGAAGCACGCCTATGACCTTTCCGCCGTTATCGTGGGCGCTGCGGGCCACCTCGCCCATCAACCCCACGCCCCCGCCGCCGAAGATCAGATCGATTCCCAACTCCCCCAACCGGCGCCCAAGAGTCCTGGCGGCGTCTTTATACGCTCCGTCCACCAGGTCGCTGGACGCGCAGAATACGCACAGGGTGTTTATTTTTTTTGCGTCGGGGAAATCAAAATTATTCCCAGGCTTGGGAGGCGTCGTCATTTTCGTCGGGGCTGAATAGTTTTTTGTATTCGGTGATGACATAACGGTCGGTCATTCCGGAGACGTAATCGCATATTTTTCTTTCCAGGGAGTCGGCCCGACTTGTCGGCGCGGCAAGTTTTGGAATCAAGCCGGGTTTGTGCAGATACGCGTTGAAAATTTTTGTCAAAAATAAATCGGCCTTGAACTCCATCCGCAAAACCCGGCGGTGATGATACAGGTTTTTGTTCAGAAATGTTTTGAGTTCTTTATGCTTATCGTTGAACCCCGGACTGAACCCCGCCACTCGCGCCGAGGCCGTGCGGATATCGTCCGCGCTGGAAACGCGGAATTTTTTTATCGACTTGAGGGTTTGCTTGCGGAAATCCGTGACCTGTTCGTTGATCAGGTTGCGAACGATCTGATATTTTTTTATTTTTAAATCCAGGTTGGAATAGCGCCGGTCCAGTTCCTTTTCAATTTCTTTCCACAGCGTAAGCTTCCGCACCTGGGAAAGCTCCAGCAGTCCGGAAGTCAGCCCATCGTCCAGGTCGTGAGCGTTGTAGGCGATGCCGTCGGCAAAGTCGGCGACCTGCGCTTCCAGCGAAGGATTTCTGTATCCCCTGGTTTTTAGTATCGGGTTGTCCTGATCCCGGAAGTGTTTGCTGATCCCCTCTTGCACCTCCCAGCACAGGTTGAGTCCGTCAAACTCCGGGTAACGTTTTTCCAGAAACCGGACAATTCGTAGGCATTGCTTGTTGTGCTCAAAGCCTCCGAACTCTTTCATGAGTCCGTTCAAGACCGTCTGCCCGGTGTGTCCGAACGGGGGATGTCCCAGGTCGTGCGCCAGCGCGATGGCTTCGGACAGGTCTTCGTTGAGTTGCAGGGATTTGCAAATAGACCGGGCGATCTGGGCCACTTCCAGCGTATGCGTCAGGCGTGTGCGATAATAATCGCCTTCGTGGTACACGAAAACCTGGGTTTTGTATTCCAGGCGCCGAAAGGCCGACGTGTGTATGACCCGGTCCCGGTCTCTTTGGAACCGGGTGCGGTAGGGATGCTCTTTTTCCCGGAATTGCCTGCCCCGTCCTTCTCCGCTTTTGACGGCGTAGGGCGCCAGGCATTTTTTTTCCAGCGCTTCGATATCCTGCCTTTTAATCAAGATAATTATCCCCGCCCGCCTGCTCGCCGCAGGCCACTCGCCGTGGGGGCAGGGTTTGAGATGCAAACGCGCCTGAGCGCGCAACATTCGTCGTATAAGTTGAGCCTATTGACTCCGGCGTCTCGCCGGGCGCCGGGCATAATTTGAGTTGGCTGAAAACCCTCACACGAACGCCAGGGCGAAAAGGCCGAGTCCCAATACCAGCAGGAGCCAGGCCGCCACGGTTTGTGCTTTGACTATCGGACTCTGTGTCGTTTCCCCCTGGGCTTTTATCGATTCCACTTCAATGTAGGGGACGGGGGCGCGGCGATACCAACCCATGACTCTCACCTCCTGATCGCTCCAGGATTTTCCGCGCAGGAGGCTGAATACAAATTCCCAAAAGCGGTGGGGTTGCCGATAATCCAGTAACACGCTTCCGGAATCGTCCTGCACGACAAATTCCCCGGCGCCGAACGGCTTGGTATCTCCCAGTCCTAAAAGTCGGCCCATGATTTTACACGGCTCGGCGGACCAGGGCGTCATGTCCTGTCTTGCTATCAGGCTGTTCAATTTGACCATGGGGAACAAGTCGTGTTCGTAGGATTCCTTCAAGCGCATCAACATGAGGGCGCCCATGGCGACCATGGAAATCCCCAGCAACCAGGGGACGAAGAATACCAGGCCCGGCAGAAATAACAGGACGAAAATGGCGTTGATCCCATACACCTTGAAGATTTCCTTTTTGCCGGGAATTTCCGTTAGCTTCTCGTAATCGATCGGAACGATGGGCTTGTTTTTGGAGTATTTTGCTAAATAGGCCAGGCGGAGTCCCAACATGGGATGGGTGGAGAGCCTGCCGAAAAAACCGGACCAGGGATTGTCCAGTTCCCATTGCATCCAGTCTTCCACGGGTTGCATACTGGCGGAGCTTTCGAAATGGCCGCCGACGGGGACTTTTAACAGGGAGTGGGAAGAAAACGCCTTGGACAAATATGGATCCACGATCCCAAAAGCGCCGATGGCTTCCACCACGGAAGAGCGGCGCTCGTTTTTGATTTCCTTTTTCACCGCCGGTCGGTCGCAGGTTTTGCACAGCCCTTCGAAGACTTGCTCGAGGGAAAGGGAGGTTCGGCACGCGTCGCACCACAGCATGGTTTTAACTTTTTTATCCAGTCCGCCTACGCCGTACGAAATCTTAACGAGGGCGGAGGCCAGGGCCTGGGGATTTCCCGTGACGTCGGCGGCAAACTTGTCCGCATGCAATTCCCGGGCGCGGGTGAACCATAAATTAAACGCCTGGATTACGGAGAGCGCCGTCCCCAAAAAGAAGGCGCCAAAATATTGCGGCGCGCCTGGAACCTTTTCCGCGGCGCGCAACCCTTTACCGGACCCGGGACCTTCGGGCAATTGCACGGTGGATTGATACAGGACCGCCAATATGAAGGGATATGCCTGCAAAGCGGTCATGAAAAATATATCATCCTCCCGCGCGTGTCCGAGTTCATGCGCGATCACCGCTTCCACTTCGCGCTTGTTCAATAAATTAAACAGCCCTTTGGTCAATACCAGACGCACGCTGTTCTTGCCTTTCCCATAAGAAAAAATATTGGGCGTCCCATCCAGAACCAGTCCCAGGCGAGGAAACTTCATGTCGTTTTTCTGACAAAGATCTTCGATGAAATCTCCCAGGTCGCCGGGCAATTCATGCGGCTCGATCCAATCCATGGGTAGAAAAAATTCCACGCATTTTTCGATCAAAAAATTGGCAAAAACAAAATGCGCCAGAAGGAAAACCGCCAGGACTTCCAGAGCCAGCATCCAGGACGTCGCGGAAAAATACATCATGAGTCCGAGGACGACGGCCAAAATTCCATAAAGAACGTAAAACGGCATGCGTGCGTATTTATTAAGGTCTGGAAGGGGAGGGAGGGTTCCGGGGGGCAACGCCGGTTTCGGTTGGCCTTTGACGGGCTTGGGCGCTTTTTTAATTTGCGGAGCCGGTTTCTCGTCGGCGGGCGCGGCAGGCGCGTCGGCTTCAACCGTTTGGGCGGGCGGCTTTGCCGTTCCGGTCGGCGTCCCTTTAAACACCGCTTTTCCCAAAAGGTTCAATTTCCCGTCGTCAAACCAGATCCCCTTGGTCTGCGGGCAAATTTCAACCGATAGCTTCTCTCCCAAAAGAGGGATCGTTTTCATGGGTTGCTGAGTCTCGGGACTCAACTTTTGACTGGGGCGATGTTTGCTCGCAGACAGTTTGAGAGCGGCGGTCAATTGCTCCGGCTGTTTGGTGAATTTAAATACCTTGCCTTGCGCCAGCCAAACGCCCTTGCATTTGCCGCAATAATCTACATTGACCCCCTGCTTGGTCTTGATATCCTTCAGGCTTTCCGTCTGGCAATTGGGACAATTCATTTATGCATTCCGAAATTTTTTTTAGATTCCTTCACGCGCTCTGGATGCCATGCCACATTAATCCAGCCCTACGGAACAAGGGTTTCAATATTACAATTGTTTCATCGTCGCGGAAAAATAAAACATTGAAAAATAGTCCTTTATAATACAAAATCCAGCGGATTCTTTCAACAAACCTTGAGGTTTCGAGGCAATTTATCGGCAGAATAGATAGCGGAATTTAACCGCCCAATGCAAAGCTTAACCTGTTCATCTATTTAACGGTTCTATTCACTAGCAACAAAATCCACCAAAAATTAATAAATTCGGTTTATATTATAAACTGGAAGGTCTTTGTCGCCTGTTATGGGCGGTTTTTCATAACTTTTTTATTTTTTCCAGCGAGCCATGGTTTTTATTTCAGATTGCAATTCCACTACCCGAGCCATCCCAGGAAGCAAGACCTGGAGCCGACATTAAATGGAAATCGCCGAAAAAACAAGTCTTCTGAAAAATGTGGATTTCCTGAAGTTTTTTCACGATTCCACATTGGAACGTCTGGCCGAAGAAAGCCACGAAATACCCCTGGAGCCAGGAGAGGTTTTATTCAAGGAAGGAACCACAGGCGATACCATGTACCTGGTTCTTTCCGGAGAAATTCAAATTTTTAAAAATGAAAAACTCCTCGCTTCGCTAGGGTGCGGGAAGTACTTTGGGGAAATGGCCCTCATTGAATCCAAACCCCGGTCCGCCACGGCCAAGGCGGAAAATCCCGCCATCCTCCTGGAAATCAACCACCAGCAATTTAAAAAATATTTTTCCGCTCATCCCCAATCGCTGATGGCTATTTTAAAAACCCTGTCCGCCCGAAACCGCAAAACCTATTCCCCTAAGGTTCTGAGCGCGCATTTAAAACAAGAGCAAGGCGTGCTGGAGGAAGCGCTGGGAGGGCTTTTGGATGGAACCTCCAAAGAGATAATTATTCTGGATCCGGAAAGCTTAAAAATTATCCACGCCAACGCCGGCGTTTTAAATGATCTCGAAATGTCCCTGGAGAAAATCAAGACGAAGCGTTTTCCCGACCTTTGCCAGGAATTTCCCAAAGACAAATTCGCGACGATCACGGAGTCCATCCTCACCGGCGGCCAGACCGTCGTCACGTTTGAAACCAATTTGATCGGCAGGGACGAGTTGCCGTTCGCCGCGGAAATCCGGATTCAGCTATCGCATTTTAACGGCAAAAGAGTGTTTTTGGCGCTGGTCCAGGACGTCTCCGAACGCAAGCAAGTCGAGGAAACCATCCAGCAAATGGCTTATTACGATCCCTTGACGGGCCTGCCCAACCGCAACCTGCTTTACGACCGGATCACCCTGGCTCTGGCCCAGGCCCACAGGAGCAAAAGCATGGCGGGGATCATGTTTCTGGACCTGGATCATTTTAAAAAGGTCAACGACTCCATGGGCCACGAAGCGGGCGATATCCTGCTCCAGGAGGTGGCTTCCCGGCTCACCAATATTCTGCGGGAGGAAGACACCGTCGCCAGAATGGGCGGGGACGAATTTATTGTCCTGGCCCCCTCGGTCAAGCACCCCATGAACGTTTGCGCCCTGGCGGAAAAAATTCTCGGCATTTTTAAAAAACCGATTTCCATATCGGGAACCGACGTCTTTGTCGGGGTCAGCATCGGCGTCGCCCTATTTCCCAACGACGGGAAAGACGTGCACGCCCTGTTAAAAAACGCCGACCTGGCCATGTACCGGGCCAAGGAAAAAGGCCGCAATAATTATCAGTTGTTCACGGTCAGCATGCACGACCGCGCCCGGCAAAGAATGGAACTCGAATCCCGGCTTCGCCAGGCCCTGGATCGCGACGAGTTTATTTTGCATTACCAGCCCAAGGTCAGTTTGGAGACGCGACGGATCGTCGGATTTGAAGCCCTTGCCCGATTGGAGGACCCGGTCAAAGGCTTCATATCGCCGGAGGATTTCATACCCGTCGCCGAAGACACCCGCCTGATAATCCCCATTGGCGAGCAGATACTGAGAAAAGGGTGCCGACAATTGAAAATATGGGACGAAATGGGATACGGCGATCTGCACCTGGCTATCAACCTCTCCGTCCTGCAGTTCAATCAACCCAATCTACTCGAACTCCTGGAGAGCATCGTTGAGGAAGCCCAGATCAAACCGCAAAACCTGGAGCTGGAACTCACCGAAAGCCACTTGATGGAGGAGAGGGAATTCACCATAAAAACCCTTCATCGGATGAACGAAATCGGATTCCAACTCACCATCGACGATTTTGGAACCGGCTACTCCTGTTTGACCTATCTCCAGACCCTGCCCATAGGAACCTTGAAAATCGATCGGTCGTTCGTGCAAGGAGAATCGCCCAACGATTCGAACAAGGCCATCACCAAAGCCATCGTCGCCATGGCCAAGAGCTTGAATCTGCGGACCGTGGCGGAAGGCTCCGAAACGCTGGAGCAAGTGGAATTTTTACAAGGGATTGGTTGCGACATGGCGCAGGGCTATTACTTCAGCAAACCCCAGCCGGCGGACGACATCGAGAAATTGCTCAAGGACGGAAAACCCCTGGGCGGTTAGGCTGAATAGGTTGACGGGAGGAAAATCGGAGACTTCAGGAGCGCAGGCGCTGGGTTAATTCTTCCCAATCGGTGGCTTCAATCTCTTTGCGGGTGATGGGTCCAATATCTTCAAAACGGGCTTTTTCTTCCGGCTGGATTTGTTCGTACTTCTCAAAGGGATCTTCTTCCTCCAAAACGTCTGTGTTGGGAAACGTCAGACCTTCGAAGGATTCGGGGGCTTCGATTTTGTCTATTTCCTGGCCTTCGCCTTCCTGGTAGGGACGAAAAATTTCAAAGGCGGAATCAAAGCTTTCATCCATGGAGGACTCCATCTCGTCCACGCTTCGGTTGACGGACTGGAGATATTCCCGGTAAAGGTCGTAGTGCAAAAACCGGTAACGGTTGATCTGGTTGGCCTGAATATAATCCTCCGACGCCAGACGGCAACGCCCTTCCTGAATGAACGCTCGCCCCCGATAAATCCTGGCCAGGAAATGATCCGGACGCAAACTCAAAACCATATTCAGGTTTAACAAGGCGACCGCGATATTATTTTGTTCCAGCGCCGCCAGGGCCTGGTAAAAATGGTTTTTTATCTCGGAGTCGAAGTTCTCCTTCCATTGGAAAAAAGGCTCCAAAACGGGAAAGAGGACTTCTCCGATTTTAAACTGGACAAAGTTGATCCAATAGCAGATTTTTTTCAGACTCAACCCACCCATTACGAACCCCAAATTTTAAAGGGAAAGTTTTGCAATCGAACTTTTCAGTATGGAACGATTTTATCCGATTAAAAAAAATCCGTCAAATTTTATTCCCCTTCCGCTTTGCCTGACATAAAATCGTCCGCGCAAAAATCATAAAAATAAATCAGGGGCCTCTGGGCCACGGACAGCCTTTTTAACGCCCAAAGACCAAAAAGACAAATCAAGGCGTCTTCTAATCACTTATTTTTCTTGACCTTATTTAGTTTTTGTACTAATTTACCTGTATTATGAAATGCCCCAGTTGTGGATTAATCAGTTTTAAAGTTGCCAAAAAATGCCCCGGATGCGACGCCGGCCTGAAAGGCGCAGGCGCCGCGCCAGGAGTTCTTGCGGGATACAGTCTCGTCTCCACCGGCGATGGCGAAACTTCCGGCTCCGTTGACGATTTCGAAACTCCCTCCATGGACGCCGCGACCGACGCAGACCTTGATTTCGGCGGTGAAATGGGAGGTATGGAATCCTCCGACGGAATGGGAGACTTCGACTTTGTCGACTCGGAAAGCTCCGCCGCCCCGGAAATGGGAGGCGACTTTGAGTTGGACCTTTCCGACGCCGAAGAAATGGCGACCTCGGACTCCATGGATTTTGCGGATACTCCCTCCGGCGGTGACGCCGCTTTGGATTTTCAGGAACAGTCTGGAGACGCGGAAGCAGAGTCTTTGGATTTTGGAACGCCGGATTTTGAAGAATCCGCCGAAGGTTCCGACTCCGATATTCAACTGGACTTTGAATCCACCCCCGATACCGGAGAGATCTCGCTGGACTTTGAAGATTCCACTTCGGACGTAGGTGATTTGGATCTGGACCTCGGCGAATCCGAGGATTCCGGAGAAATCGAGCTGAGCATTGATGAACCCGAAATTGAAACCGAACCCACGGTTGATCTGGGGGGCGGCCCAGAAATCAGCCTGGACGATGAACCCGCTTTGGACCTCGGCGGAGACGATGAAATTAGTTTAGATGAAGAACCCGTCATGGACCTGACCGGTGGCGACGAAATCAGTCTGGACGAAGATATTGACGTCGGCGGCGGTGAAATCAGTTTGGATGATGAACCTGCTCTGGGTATCGGTGGCGACGAAATCAGTCTGGATGATGAACCCGCATTCGACCTTGATGGTGGCGACGAAATCAGTTTGGACGAGGATATTGACGTCGGTGGCGACGAAATCAGTTTGGACGAAGATATTGACGTCGGCGGCGGTGAAATCAGTTTGGATGATGAACCTGCGCTGGGTATCGGTGGCGACGAAATCAGTTTGGACGATGAACCCGCATTCGACCTTGATGGTGGCGACGAAATCAGTTTGGACGATGAACCTGCACTGGGTATCGGTGGCGACGAAATCAGTCTGGATGATGAACCTGCACTGGGTATCGGTGGCGACGAAATCAGTCTGGATGATGAACCCGCATTCGACCTTGATGGTGGCGACGAAATCAGTTTGGACGATGAACCTGCGCTGGGTATCGGCGACGACGAAATTAGTCTGGACGAACCTACCTTTGATCTGGATGATTCTGATTCAGAGGAGTCGATCACAGAAGAGCCTACCTTTGACGTCGATGAAGAGTTAAGCGGACTGGACCTGGACGGTGATTTGGATTTAAACGCCGATATCGATTTGGGCCTGGATTCGCCAACCGAAAGCGAAGAAGAAAGCGATCCGCTGGATTTAAGTCTGGACGACGATCTCTTAGGCGGACTGTCGATGGAAGAACCGGACGAAGATCCCGAAAAGCCCCCCGAATCCTAAAGTCTCCCCACGTTTCCCATTTAACGCAGATGTTCCCGATGGCATTCCAGAGTAGCGCTTTCCCAGCTTCCCCTTTTGTACTTCCCCACAGGTTTCCTGAAAAGTTGCGCGTGTCCATCAGTATAAATCCTTTTAAAATTGTTCCGCCAAAGGTCGCCCAGGCGTCGCCCGAGGGCGTCTGAATGTTTTCATGGGGAAAAATAAGGCCTTCATCGCAAAAAACAGTTGCAGTTCAGCCCTTTTTTATGGAAATATCTCCACAGCATTCCAATCATTTTAATTTCTTACGTAAATTTTTAGAGGAAAAATAACGATGGCAGATCAACCGGATATCATTTACACCAAAGTCGACGAAGCGCCCGAGTTGGCAAGCGGGTCTTTTCTTTCAATCATACAATCTTTTGCCGGGGCGGCGGGCGTCGACGTGGGAACCAAGGATATCTCGCTTGCGGGCCGGATCATCGCGCAATTCCCAGAAAACCTTACGGCAGATCAGCGTCAACCGGACGACTTGGCCCTGCTCGGCGAAATGGTGATGGATCCCAACGCCAATATAATCAAGTTGCCCAATATCAGCGCCTCCCTGCCTCAAATAAAGGGCGCCGTCGCGGAATTGCAATCCCAGGGTTACAACATTCCCGACTACCCCGAAGACCCAAAGAACGACGAGGAAAAAGCCGTTAAAGCCAAGTTTGACAAGGTAAAAGGCAGCGCGGTCAACCCGGTTTTGAGACAGGGAAACTCGGATCGCAGAGCTGCGGTTTCGGTCAAAAATTATGCAAAAAGCAATCCGCATACAATGGGGAAATGGTCGAAAGATTCAAAGACGAACGTCGCAAACATGAAGGGCGGCGATTTTTGCTCCAATGAAAAGTCGGCGACCATCACGGAAAAATCCGCCGGCGCCGGGAAAATTGAATTTGTCGGCGCGGACGGAAACACGACGGTATTAAAAGAGAAAGTCGTTATGGACGCGGGCGACGTCGTCGACGCGACGGTAATGCGGCGCGACGCATTGCGGAAATTCATCAAGGAGCAAATGCCCGAGGCAAAAAAACAGGGCGTCCTGTTTTCCTTGCACATGAAGGCCACCATGATGAAAGTCTCCGATCCCATCATCTTTGGGCACGCCGTCACCGTTTTCTTCGAGGACGTATTCACCAAGCACGAAAAAACGTTCAAGGAGCTGGGCGTCAACGCCAATAACGGATTGGGCGACGTTTTCGCGAAAATCGGAAGCCTGCCTGCGGCTCAACAAGACGAAATCAAAGCCGACATTCAGACGTGTATTGATAATGGACCCGAGCTTGCGATGGTGGATTCCGACAAGGGCATAACCAATCTGCACGTTCCCAGCGATATCATCATCGACGCCTCCATGGCGGCTTCTATTCGCCAATCAGGAAAAATGTGGGGACCCGACGGCAAGGAACACGACACTCTGGCCCTGATTCCGGACGCCAGTTACGCGGGCATTTACCAGTCGGCTATCGATTTCTGCCGGGAGAACGGCGAGTTCGATCCCACCACCATGGGCACCGTTCCCAACGTTGGCCTGATGGCGCAAAAGGCGGAGGAATACGGTTCCCACGATAAAACGTTTGAAGCGCCTGGAAAAGGCGTTATCCGCATGCTCGACGGCGCGGGACAGGTCCTGCACCAATTCGACGTGGAAGAGGGCGATATTTTCCGCGGATGCCAGGTGAAGGATATCCCGATTCAGGATTGGGTCAAGCTGGCGGTGACCCGGTCCAGGGCGTCCAACACCCCCGTAGTGTTCTGGTTGGATAAAAACCGGGCGCACGACGCCCAGATCATTGAAAAAGTAAATCTCTATTTAAAAGATCACGATACCAAGGGATTGGATATCCAGATCATGTCGCCCGTGGATGCCATGAATCATGCGTTGAAACGCGCCAAGGCGGGCCAGGACACAATTTCCGCAACCGGCAACGTTCTGCGCGATTACCTCACCGATCTGTTCCCGATCCTGGAGTTGGGCACCAGCGCAAAGATGCTGTCCATCGTGCCTCTCATTAAAGGCGGCGGACTTTTTGAAACCGGCGCCGGCGGTTCCGCCCCCAAGCATGTTCAGCAATTTGTTAAGGAAGGACACTTGCGGTGGGAATCCCTGGGCGAATTCCTGGCTTTGGGCGAATCGTTTGCCCATTTGAGCCGGACCAAAGGAAATAAAAAGGCCCAGGTTCTTGCCGACGCGCTGGACCGTGCAACGGGCAAGTTGATGGAAAACAACCAATCCCCCGGACGCAAGGTCGGCGAATTGGACAATGCGGGAACCCATGTCTACCTGGCCCTCTATTGGGCGCAGGAGCTGGCCGCGCAAAGCGAAGACCAGGGACTCAAGGACCATTTTGGCCCTATCGCGAAAAGCCTTGAGGAAAAGCTGGACGTTATCTTTGAAGAAATGAATGCCGCCAAGGGGAAGCCGAAGGATTTAGGCGGTTATTATCACGCTGATTCTGAAAAGGTCAAGAAGGCGATGCGTCCCAGCGCGACGTTCAACTCAATATTGGGCGGCTAGTAAGTATCGTTCAGTAAGGACGGATTTTAAAATAAAAAAGCCTGGCGGGATTTTTCCGTCGGGCTTTTTTTTCAAGATTGATTTACGGTCGTTAAACGGATCTAAAAATTGTTCCGTTGCAGAAGATCAGGTCAAGCCGTGTTTTTTGAGTTTGCGGTACAGGGTGGCGCGGCTGACCTCAAGGGCCTTCGCGGTTTCGGGAATGTTGCCGTCCGCGTTGTTTAACGCGGTCTGGATCGCACGCTTTTCCGCTTCGTCCAGGGAACCCAGTCCGCCGGTAGCGCCAGACGCCGTTCTCTCCGGAATTCCCTGAGCCTCTTCTGAAACGTCCGCGGGCGATTTCTCGGCGGACTCTTGTTCCGACGTCGTTTCCAGAGTTGGAACCGTCATCGTTTCCGGCCAGCTTCCCGGATTCTCCACCACCTCCGGCGCCAGGGAATTTTTCGTTACAGTCTTTCCTTCGGCGCTCACCATCGCCCGATAGATCGTGTTTTCCAATTGCCGGACGTTGCCCGGCCAGTCGAATCTGATCAGGGCCTCCAACGCCTCGGGTTCGATGGTGGTGATCGGCTTCTGGATTTCTCCCTGATATTTTTTCAGGAAATAGCCGCATAAATAAGGAATGTCTTCCTTGCGTTCCCGGAGCGGCGGGATGGTCACGGGAAAGACTACCAGCCGGTAATACAGGTCGTCCCTGAACGTTCCCTTTTCAATCGCCTCTTCCAGGTTCTTGTTGGTGGCGCAAACGACGCGCAGATTGACATTGATTTTTCGCGTGCCGCCCACGCGTTCAAAACTTCTCTCCTGGAGAAAACGCAGGAGTTTTACCTGCGTGGCCAGGGTCATTTCTCCCACCTCGTCGAGGAACAGGGTTCCTCCGTCGGCCAGCTCCAGTTTGCCTTTTTTGGAATCCACCGCGCTGGTGAACGCGCCTTTTTCATATCCAAACAACTCGGCTTCCTGAAGCGAGTCGGGAATCGCTCCGCAATTGATTTCCACGAAGGGCGTTTTCACCTGATCGTTCTGGTAATGAACGGCGCGGGCGACCAGTTCCTTGCCGGTTCCGGTTTCTCCAAAAATACAAACGTTGATGGAACTCTCGCCGATTTTTTCCAACTGCGCGAACAATTTTCTCATGCCGGGGCTGACGCCGATGATGTTGCGAAAAGCATAACTGGATTTCAGCGCGGAACGCAGTTGCTTGACCTGATTGGTCAGCTGATATTTTTCGATGGCTTTTTGTAGGGTGGTTTGCAGGCGCAATGCGTCGATCGGCTTCACGATGTAATCGTAGGCGCCGGCTTTAATGGACTCCACCGCCGATTCGATTTTATCGTCGCTGGTCGCCATGATCACCGGAATATCGGGCGCTTCCCGCTTGATGCGTTTCAAAGTTTCCAGGCCGTTCATTCCCGGCATGAACAGGTCGAGGCAAATGGCGGAGGGTTCGCGGTGAAGCTGGTCCAGGCAGGCCTGCCCGCTTTCCAGAGCGCAGACGTCGTAGCCCGAGTTCTCCACCTGATACTTCATCAGTTCGCGGGGACCGGCCTCGTCGTCGACGACAAAGATCAGGCAGGGACTGGCTTTTATCGGTTCATTCATCAGCGGATTGTTTCTTGCGAGGGGGATGGGGCCGGCGGCAGGGTTTCCAATCGCTTGCCAAGTTTTAATCTTTCGAATTGCCAGGCGTGCAGGGATTCCCGGAAGCCGGGATACTCGTAACGTCGCGCCCGCTGTATACAGCCCTTAATATAACCGCAAACGATCAACAGTCCGCCGACGATAAACGGACGTTCAAACATTCTGTAACAGCCGACGACGAGGATGTATAAGGGATGCGTCCCCATGAAGTATTGCCCCCAGCCCCAGCGTATTCTTCCGTGGTAGATGCTTTTTTGCGAGGCGCCCATCGCCCTTTGCTCGCGGATTTTCAATTCGGGATCGTGGAAACTTTTCGTGCGCCACCCGTTCATTCTGCAACGGTGGTAGGCGATGCCGTCCCACATGACCTGCCGGACGTAGCCTCCCATGGCTTCGTAACACTCCCGGCGGTAAAATTGCGTTCCCCCCACCACCATTTCGTCGGAATGCCGCTCGGCAATCAGTTCTCCGTTTTCCAGTTGGAGAAACAGCTTGCCGCTCGCGGCGCCCAGCGCGGCGTCTTCCTCAAATTTGTTCACAAGCGTTTCGAAATATTTGGGATCCAAAATCAGATCGCCGTCGAACTTTCCAACAAAATCGTACTCCTCGCTTTCAATGGCAGCGTAGCCGTCGTAGAAAGCTTCCACCACTCCGGGACCGACGGCCCGCTCTCCCCGGTTGCTCCGGGTGATCCCATGGATCCAGGGATGTTTGCGGTGCGCCTCCTGAATGATCCCAGGAGTTTTGTCGGTCGACCCGTCGTCGACCACCACCAGCTCAACGGGCTTGACGGTTTGGTTGACGATGCTGTCCAGAAATTTTTGCAGATATTTCTCTTCGTCCCGCACCGGGCAAATGATAACGATACGTGGGGAGATGGTTTTCATGAAGCGCCGCCAAAAAAACTTTCAATCAGTTTATCGGTGTTGGTCTGGAGGTTAAACTCCGCACGGATTTTCTCTCGCCCGCCTTGAACGACAGTTTTTCTCAACGCTTCGTCGCGGACGATATTAAGAATAGCTTCCGCAAATTTTTCAGGTTGGTTCGGCTCGACCAACAACCCGGTTCGCTCGTTTTCGATCAACTCCGGAATGCCCGAGACGCGCGTGGATATCGCCGGAGTTCCCGCCTGCATGGCCTCCATCAAGGCGACGGGAATTCCGTCCATGTCGTTGTTCCGATCCTTTTTTGCCGCCAGCGCGAACAGATCCAAATCTTTTAGCCATCCAAAAACCTGGTCGTGGGCAATGGGACCGATGAACCGGATTTCGTTTTCCAAACCCAACTCGCGGGTCAGGGTTTTCAGTTCTTCTTCCAGCGGGCCGTTTCCGGCGATCTCCAACTGAAAGGCGAGTCCTGAGTCTTGCAAAAATTTACAGGACCGAATCAAAACGTCGAATCCCTTTTTTTCCACCAACCGGCCCAGCGACCCGATGCGAACCGGGTTTGAAACGGATTTTTCCGCGCTCTCTCCAAAGGATTCTACATCAATCCCGCAATGAATGACGTCCACTTTTTCGGCGGGCGCGCCCCGTTCGGTTAAAAATTTACGATTGAAATCCGAGATAGTCACCGCCTTGCGCGCCCGGCGCGCTTTTTTCGCCAGCAACCATGAATGTTCGAACAAATCGTTGGCGTGCGAAGTGAAGCTGAAGGGAATCCCGGAAAGCGCCGAGGCGTACATGGCGATATCTGTAGGCACGTGCGCAAAGTGGGCGTGTAAATGTTTGCAGTTTTCTTTTTTTAAAATGGAGGCGACGAGGGCGCCGACAAAAAACCGGTAAATCAAACCGAGTCCCACGCGGTTCAACAATCCCGTTTCCAATGAATCACCCAGGGCCGTTGCCAAAACGCGCAAGTACCTCCCCGGACTCTGAAACGCCCAGCGCAAGTTCTCCTTCGCCAAAGCGCCCCATCCCTTTTGGTACAGGTAATGCGCGCGTTCCTTCATAGCGGTTAAGCTCTCCTCCCGCGCGGGATTGCCTGGCGCGTGGACGGACAGGGGAATGATTTTATATCCCAACTTTTCCAGCGCGAGCATTTCCTTATAAACGAACGTGGCGGACAGGGCGGGAATTTCGGGCGCCAGGTAGGCCAATGTGATTGGCTCGTTCATCGCCGACCGCCTCTGCCCTTTTTAACCCAGACGCCGATATCGTCGTTTAAAATCACTCCCCGCGCCGTGTTGCCTCGCGAATACAATCCCCAATGAGCCTCGCACAGGGCCGGTCCGTCGGGTCCCCATTCCTTCATGGCGGAAAGCAGGGGAAACCGATTTTGGAAAACGCGGATGAGTCCAAAATCATGAACCACAACGTCGATGCGGACCCATTGCTTCTGGGGAAAGGCGTCTTCGACCTCTCTCAAGAAAACGGCCTTGCCCTTCACGGGTGTGTGAAACAAAACAAGTTTCAATCTTCCGTTTTTAGTTTCCAGGTTGACTCCGAAGAGGTCCTGCCAGTTTTTTTTGTTGGTGTAGGTCGCAAGACTCACCCAGCCGCGTTCCTTCTCCGGCGGCAGGTCCACCCAGACCCAGAAGGTGGACAGGTAAGGAGCGGGCAAGCAGGTTTTAAAATTTTGCGTGGGATACAATCGGTGATTGTCCCCCTTGGGGTCCGGACAAAGAACTTCCGCTTTGTGGACATGTCCTTTGGCTCTTCGAGTCGGGTCGGGAACGACGGCGTGCTTGCCGCAAGCGGTATCGTCGTGCCGCCAGAAATATTCTTTCGTGTTGCCCGTTTCGTGGTCGGCTTGCCAGACGGGGTCGAACTTTTTCATGAGCCGGGAAATTTCATCGGCCTCCGCCAACGAGTTTTGGGAAAGAAAGAAAACGACGGCCGCCGCGAAGATAAACAAAATGAATTTTGACCCCGCAGGTTTTAGGTTCATTAGTTTTTGGGAGCGTTGGAGGTTGAACGTTGACGAATGACGCGCGCGGGCGAGCCTGCGGCCAGGACGTTGGGCGGAATGTCTTTGTTGACGACGCTGTTGGCGGCGATCACGGAGCCTTCGCCGATGGCGACGCCGCGCAGGACGCAACTGCCGCGTCCGATCCACACGTTGGCGCCGATCTTAATGGGCGTTGTGGTGTGGGGCTGAAAGCGCATGGGAACGCCGTCGTCCATGTTGTGGTTGGCGTCGCGTATGGAAACGTATTCGCCGACGAGGGCGCAGTCTCCGATTTCAATTTTGGAATGCGAAGCGATGACGCAACCCTGATTGACGCGGACGTCGGCGCCCAGAACAATTTCCCCGTCTTCCTGGGTTTCCAGGACCACGTCTTTCCCCAGTCGGCAACGTTCGCCCACGACGACGTTGTTGGTCCCGACGACGTCGACGGGACCGTCGCACTGGACGGAATGCGGCAAGGCCTTGACAGAGGCCTTGAGTCGGGCGGTATAAAAAATTCGCCGCCAGGCCGGACGAAAGGGATTGAGGCGCCGGAAAAAAATTTCAAAAAAAGCGATCAGGATTTGGAGGACCAGATTTTTCATGCGGTTTTCTGGGAACGGTTCATCCAGCGGACGCTACGCTTGAGCGCTTCGATTCGGCTTATTTTTCTTCTTTCCTTCATAAAAAGCAAGCGTCCCCGAAAAAGATAAAAACACAAACCGCACGCCGCCAGATAAATCGCCGAAATCAGCCCCAGGACGAGGAGTCCGGAAACGCGGCCGCTCACCCAGGAGTCCCAGATTATACGGCAAAAGACCCAGGAGGGAATGGCGCCGACAAGACAGACGACGGATGGAAGAATCACCCAGCGGGCAAATTCGGAAAAGTTCACCCGGAGCATGGCGTTGGAAATTTTCAAAAAATACAGGGAGCCTATGGTCTGGGCGATGGTGAAGGCGTAAGCCGCGCCGACCAGGCCGTAGTAGTTGATGAACACCGGGCTCATGACGATCAACAAAAGGGCGGAGATCGTCATGTACTGGATTTCGCATTTGGGCTTGCCGACGCCGCGCATGCAGGAGGTGCCGACGCCGGTGGACAGATTGATCAAGGTGCCCAGCGCGAGTACCTGCATGATGGGGACGACTTGCCCGTACTCCGCTCCCAGCCAGACTTCGATAATCTGGTCGGCGAACAAAAATAAAAATAAATATCCCAGGGTCGAGCTGAGCATGAGGTAGCGGGTTCCGAACAAATAAACCAGGCGGATTTTAGCGCCCTGTTCTTTCCCTTCCAGATGAGCGGCGGCGGGCATGAACACTCCGGCGATGGCGGCGGGGAGCATCATCCCGGTGTTGGGCAGTTTTCTTCCCGCTTCGTAAAGCCCCAAGGCTTCCATGTGCATCAACCGGGACAGGATGATGCGGTCGATGGAATGGATCAACAGGGAAAGGAAACTCAGGATTTGAATCTGTCCGCCGAAGCGCGCGAATTTGGAAAGCGAATCTTTTTTGAAGTGCCGGAAACTGAATTCCAGATGGGGAATCAGCCGGTAGGCGCTTCGGATATTCAGGCAAAGGATGAACAGGACGCGGATGGCGTAGGCCCACAACAGGGAGAACACGCCCAGGCCGAGCAGAAAAAATATCACGATGAACGCGATTTCAATGAGCGAGGCGGCGGTCTGGATTTTGCGAACGACGTCGATTTTTTGCACGCCTTCGAGGACGTACTGGAATCCGGACAAGCTGAAATTGGCCATGAACAGGGCGGCGGACCCGATGAAGAGTCCGTTGGCGGTCTCGCGCAGTTCGGGGTTCACTCCGAGCAAATCCAGAAGGCTGGGGGCGAAGTAATATAAAAACGGGAACACGGCGAGGGAAAAAATAGTGAGCGAGATCATTCCCGTGGAGATCAACTGGTTGAGACGGTCGCGCTCGTCGCGGGCCTGGAAATCGGCGGCGTAGCGGATGTAGGTGTAGCTGAAGCCCAGCCCTGTGGCGCCCATATAGCCCAGGAGCAAAAAGCAATAGGACCAGATTCCGTATTCGCCGATGGAAATGTTTGCGAGGATGAACGGGGTGAGCGCCAGGCGGGAGACCAGATAGACGACGTTATAAATTGCGGTGAACAAACTGTTGCGGGAAATAGTGCGACCGACGTTGTTCAATTCGTTTTTACTATCCGACGCCGTCATTTAATGGGACCTATGCGAGTTTGAACCTGCCACCAGCGTGACGCTGGACCCAGTATTTTGGAAAAGGAACCAAATTGTCAAGCTGAGCCTGTCGAAGCCCGACCCTCTACTTGCTTTCGCCCTTCGACAAGCTCAGGATGACAAGTGGTACTTCTCCGTAGTTCGGAATCCCCCCCACTCCCTTTGCAAGGTGAGCAAAAGCGGTAGCGCCGACAGCATACAATTATTTGAAGAAATATTCCGTTCTTGCCTGTCTTAATTTTTGTTCCAGCGCAGGGTCGAAGACGTAAGAGCCGTCTCTTTTTAATAGCGGACTCCAGGGAAACGACTCCGAGAGCCGTTTCATTTTCTCATGGTACTCCTGGTAGGTGGCGATGTGGCGGGCGGGACTTCCGCCCCAAACGGAATCGCCCGGCACGTCCTTGTTGACGAGGGAGCCGGCGCCGATGATGGTGTTGGAACCGATGCGGGTGTTGGGCAGAACCACGACGTCGTTTCCCAAAAAGCAATTGTCGCCGATCACGATCGGCCCGACGCAGTCCAGATGACTTTTTTCCTTAACGTTGACCATGATCACGGCGGCGTCGTGGCCCAACAGTTTGCAACCGTCGGTGATCCATACGTTAGAGCCGAGGCTCAACAGATAAGGGTCGGGCAGGCCGGCGGATTTGGAAATAAAACAATCGTCGCCCTGGGAATGAAGTCGGTTTTTGTCTTTTAAATACCGCGCGTATTCAAATCCGCTGGCGACGAAGAATTTTAAATAAATTTTTTCGAGGATGCGTCGCATGGGTTTTCCGGATAGAGTTTTTCGAATAGATTTTTTCAGGCAAGGTTTTTCTGATAGGGTTTTTCAGGCGGTTTTCGGGGCGTCATGAAACTTTCTTTCTCTCTTCCCCAGGCGCCTTCCCTGGACAGGACGGCCCGGTTGAGAATCATGGAAATGACTTTGATCTGCATTTCATCCAGTTCCTGCACCACCTGGTAAAGTTGCTCGTCGGTTGTCGTTCCCGCCTGCAAAACTAAAATGGTAACGTCCGAAATCTTGGCCAGGTATTTCGAATCGGTCGACGAGTAAAAAGGCGGCGAGTCGATCATAACGCATTTGTAATCCATGCGCAGGGAATGCAACAGGGCGTCGAGTCCCATCTCCTGATACAGGCTGTCGCCGTTGGTCTCCCAGTTCCCCAGGGGAAGGATGTGGAACGGCAGGCGCGACTCCCGGACGATGACGTCTTCCAGCGAACAATCTCCTTCCAACACCTCCCACAGGCCGCGAACATTTTTCCCGGACGGCAATTTGGTTTTTGGGTTTTTTATGTTCAGGTCGACGTACAGTTTCTGATCCCTTCGTTGCGTCAACGTGCACAGGATATTGCTGAGTATGGAAGTCGTGCCTTCGCCGGAGTACAGCGAAAAACCGGTAAATATCCGGGACTGGTATTGCTCCTGCTCCCGGATGAAGCTTAAAGCCATGCGTTTGTATTGTTCCGCCAGCGCCGAGGTCGGGTCGTCCAGGGCCGCTGTTTGAGGGTTCAGGGTTTTGTCTGAAAGTTGGTTCACGTCCAGGATATAACCGGTGGGTTGCCTGCCGATGATCCTTTCGACGTCCGCGGTGGTCCAGACGCGATGATCGAGTTTCTCTCGGCCCACAGCGTAACCGACGCTGACAAAGGAGCTGAAAAGGAGCACAAGAACCAGCATCTTTTTGCGTTTGCCGGCGGTGGGGACTTCCGGTCGGATGGCGCGGTTCACGATGTAAATTCTTCCCGGCGCCCAGGATTCAACCTCCAACTGATCGATCCGTTCGTTGATCATCAAAAGGGAATCCTGGATACGCTTGATATCCTTGCGCGAGGTCACCGCCCGGGTCATCTCGTTGTTGACCTGGCTGGCCTTCTCTTCGGACAGCCTCACTTCCTGAATCAATCTCTCCACGTTTTTTTTGCGGGCGCTGTACTCTGTTTTAGCCTCTTGGATTTTCAGGTTATGGTCGGCAATCAACTTGCCGCGAATCACCGACTCAGCTTTTATTCTGGCGCGCGAACGCATGCGGTTTTGGACCTCGACCAGTTTTTCGAAACTCTTTTCAAACTCCACGCGCTCGGGGTGATTCTCTTTCATCCCGGCCAGGGCGATGCGCATATTTTGTAACTTGCGCGACATTTGAATCCGGTTGTCCTGAATGGCGGGATCGTTTTCCACCCATTGGTCCACTTCTGCGCTGATATCGACAATTTGAAGCGTTTTCAATCGATCTTCTAATTCTCCCAGTTTAACTTTCCATTCCGACTCGTCCATTTTCGCTCTCATCAGGGTGTTTTGGACCTCCACCACCGCCTGGAGATAGACGTAAATATTTTTTTCATCGGTGGAGCCGATGGATTGGGAATTGGCCGCTTCTCCCAGTTCCACATACATTTGCCTCAACTCTTCTTCCAGTTGCTTTTGGCGGTCCTGGAGAAACTTGAGTCGGGAGGAGTCCGTGGAGGACTGCTTGTCCTTGAGGCCTTCCATATAAGTGGCGGCGATGGAATTCACCAGGGTGGACAGGCCGTGGTTGCTGGCCGAGGTCAACGAGATGGTGACGAGTTGTGTGTCCCGAATTTGCGATACTTCCAAGTGATTTATCAGGCGACTCACCGCTTCGCGAAAATTTTCTCCCGGCAAACGCCAGTCAAACCCCTTTTCCGCGAATTGCGCCAGGGAACGGGTCAGTATCGGATAACTTTTAATTATGTTGATCTGGGTGCGGACGAAGTCGTCGTAATAGGGAGCGATGGAAGTGTTGTCCTGATTGTACAAAACTTTCGGCAACACCGGCTCAATCAAAATCTCCGCCTTGGTTTCATAAAGCGGGGGAAACTTGAACCAAACAACCGTCAATCCAAGAAGCAAGCATCCTGAAAACAGGACAGTAGCCATCTTCCAGTGCAGGCGCAGGTCACTCAACAAACGGATGGGCTTGGGATTAATTCCCTTGGCCCGACGTTCCGGGATGGGTTCCATGTCAATGATGGCTGGGCTGTTTTGCATTCGGTTCAGTTCGTTAAAAAGAATTCAGCAACAGGGACCCGCCGACAAAGGAACGGATGAGCGGGTCGATCTGTCGCAGGTAGTAATTAAATTTCGCCATTCCCCTGCGGGGAACATAAATAATATCGTCGTCCCGCAGTTCGTAGTTTTTAGCGAAAACGCCGTTTTCAATGATTTGATTCAGATCGACGACGCGCATGTTATTTTCCTTCAAATTCCTGATGAGCCTGATTTCTTTCAGGTTGGCGTCCTCCGTCGTTCCGCCCGCCAACTGAATGGCGTCCAGCAGGGAAAGACCGGAGAGGCGAATTTCAAAGGCTCCCGGAGTTTTGACTTCTCCCATCACAAACACAGCAGAGTCGGTGGTTTCAGGAATATGAATGACGTCGTTGTTTTGCAATTTGACGTTGAGCTTAAGATTTCCCTGCCTGAGCAATTGGACCAGGTCCACCCAAATGATCTGGTTATTGCCCCGGATGATGGCGCATTTTGCAAGAAAAATGGATTTGTCCCGCGTGGGCAAACCGCCCGCCAGAGACAGGGCTTCCAGCAGGGTGCCCTGACCGTCGAAGTGAATCACTCCTGGATTGGACACCCTCCCCAGGACGTAAACCTTATTGTTTTGGTATTTCAATATTTTAACGGTTACCTGCGGATTTTCATAATATTTTTGATACATGTTTTCAATGGAGGCGGCGGCCTGGTCTCTGGTTTGATCGGAGATTTTAAATTCGCCTAAAATCGGCAGGGTAATTTTTCCAAAGGGTCCCACCAAATGCTCCCCGCTCAAGCCTTCGCGGTTCCAGACGCTGATTTTCAATAAATCCCCAGGGCCGACCATATAATCTTTATCCATATTGGCTTCGATCAACTTGAGCATCTCCGGCGGCACGAAGGGAGTTTTGGACTTAATGCCGCTTTGGGCAAAACTAGAGTCGCGATGGCGCTTTTTTGAAATTTTCTTTTTGGGAGCCGTATTGCAGGCGACCAGGCCGAACGCCAACGTCAATATCCCTATCCAAAGAAGGCCGAAGCGAAATGTGCGTAAAAATATTTTCATATCGTTCACTGTTTAAAGAATGCGCGCGAAGCTGAACCTGGGTTTCGCGGGCGTCCGGAATGTTTTCGTTTTGGAGGCAAACAGCTCCCCTCCGTGTTGCAGATTTTGCGCCAGGGCGCCCATCATAAAAAAGTAATGTAGAGCCTGGCCGCCGGAATATACCGTTCCCTGCGTAAAAAGAGCGGCCATCCACCCCGCCAGAATGCACCAGCCAAGGCGCGCCTGGGGATCCTGGCGGCTTCGTTTAATGCAAAAGCGCCACAGACCGTAAAGGGTTCCATATATAAAAGTAAGGTACACCGACAAGGTTATCAAACCCGACGCCAGGGCGATTCCGAGATATTCGTTGTCGATGGATTCCATTCCCCGGACTTTTGGGACGGTGGATCGGCCCCAACCGGTCAAAGGCCGCTCCATCACGATCAGGGAATATTCCTCCAGCATGATTTTTCGGTACGCGGCGTTTCTTTGCGCCTCGGTGACTGCGGAATCCCGGGTGACGGATATGTAGGTCATGAAAGTCGAAAGCGAAGCGATCAACCCGATGGCGGCGATCAGTCCGACAAAGGTCGCAATGAACTTTTTATTGTTCGACCAGCCAAAATAAATGATCCCCAGTCCCAGCAGGACGCCGGCGATGGGTCCGCGGGAAAGCGAGACCAACAGGCCGCCAAAATTCAAGGCGATTATCAACAGGCTGATTTTGCTATTTTTAAAGACGCGGTGGAAATGGCACCAGACGGCGAGGGGAACCATGAGGGCAAAGAAATAGCCCGCGATGATGGGATGGCCAAAGGGACCCATGGCCCGCTTCAATCCCGCGCGTTGCATGACGAATCCGGTGTCCCACACCACGTCGTGGGGCCAAAGCCTTCGCAGTATCTGGTCGAAAAAATTAAAAAACATTCGCGCTTCGTAAGCGTTGAATACGGCGATAACGGCGCCCAGGCACAACATCATTTTGACGATATTTATTTGCGTGTCTCGGTTGTTTGCCCAGGACCGGACCATGATATAGGGGACGAAAATGGTGAGGAAACTGTTGTAAAGAATTTTTTGAGCCACGCTGTAGTCGTCGGCGCTCAACTGGGTCAAAAAAATCACCAGGACGTAGGCCAGTACCATCCAATCCATGGTCGTGAATTTAAAAAATTGGTATTCACTCCAAACCCACGCCAAAAAAATCGGTATCAGGGCGGCGGACCAGAAATAAAATTCCGGGACGCCGGGAACCAACTTGACGTCAAAGTAGGTGGGGAACAGGGTCAGGAAAGGCAAAAAGACCAGAATAAAAACCTCGGCGGGTTTTCGACCCTGGAACAAAAGATAACAACTGATAATCAAAGGAGCGAGGATGATTTTATCCATGATCGAGCAATCTTAAGTCGTGTCGGGCCTTATTCTGACAATTAAATTTCTGGCCGTTATTCAGCGTATTATAGAACAAAGCAAATACCATGCCGTATTTGCGGTCAAGCGAAGACTTATCCCCTTAAAATTTAACGAGTTAGAGGTGTGAGTGGCAGGAGAAGGGCTTGGGAATGGGTCCGGTTGGGAGCCAGACGCTCTAACTCTTTTTATTTAGGCCGCTACAAGGACGCCGCTGGACCGCCAAATTTCCGACGATTTATTGAGACGTTGACGCATGAAGGAACTCTTGGGATTCGGATTTGATAGCAGACATTTCCACGTCGAAAGGATTTTGGCGAGCGGCCCGGCAAAATTTTCTCGCCAGGATCAGTAATAAAGACTCCCGTTTGCCTCAAGGCGTTTGCGTCCCGAAAACCGGTTCAATCCTTACCCGGAGCGTTTTCATTCAAGTACTTTGTTAAATGCAAAACGTTCCAGTTTTTAAAACAGGTGTATCGGACAAGATCCATCTTCGTCTGGATAATATAAAGACCGTATCCGCCTTCGGCAAAATTATCAAAATCCGGTTCAGGAACCTTGTCCAGCTTGAATCCTTTTCCCTGGTCCTTCATGCAAATGATCAATTTCTGCTTGTCGCCCTTGATTTCAAGCGCGACCTTCCCCTTTCCCTCGCCTCCATATTTGACCGCATTGGTGAAGGCCTCGCTCACCACAAGCTCCAGATCGTTAAGGATTCCCGACTGGGAAGAATTGAGCAGGGATTTACAGGCCTCCTTGGAAAAATGAGAAGCCAGGGACAGCAGTTCGATTTTGGCGGGTAGCGTCAGGGAAAATTCTTGCATCGGTCCGGGACAGGTAGAAAATTAAGCGCGGAACTCAGCTGAAATTTTCCTGAGCCGCTTCGGGGTCGTCAAAGATTTCAAACAGGCGGTGCAGGCGCGTCAATTCCATAAGCGAACGCACGGTTTCCTGCAAACAACACAGGCGAATTTCCCCGCCCGCCTTGGACGCCAGCCGGTAACAGGCCACCAGGCTTCCGAGTCCGGAGCTGTCGATGAATTCCACCCCGGAAAGATTCAGGATGAGGCGCTTGTCGTCCTTATCGACCATGCCCTGAATTTTTTCTTTCAGTTGTTTTCCCGTATTGGCGTCCAGTCGGCCGCTCAAACTCAACAGCTTGGACCCGCCGCCCTCGTCCTTGATCTCCAACATGCTGGCTCCTCCTTTAAACGGCGGTCGCCGCCGTTACCGATGAATTCTCCCCGCTCTTTTATTCTGGTGCAACATTTTATCAGGAAACAGACGGCGTCTTTATAAAAACGGTCGGGGCAAAACGCCCACCCGCGACAAAGCCGTAAAATAAAATTGACGTTTTTTTGACAAAATTTAGATAGGATAGGATTAAACTATAAGCTTTTATATTATAAATCAATACTTTTCCCTCACAACGCCCACGATGAAAATTCTTATTGTAGAAGACGACGAAAATTACAGAGCCTTCATGGAAACTTCTCTCCGGCAAAAAAATTACGAAGTGGTCGCCGCCTCAAACGGCAAGAAGGCTCTGGAAATTCTTGAAAGCGAACCTGTCAATTTTGTGATCAGCGACTGGATGATGCCCGCCATGTCCGGCGTTGAATTGTGCCGGCAAATTCGGGAAAGAAATTTTGATCGCTATATTTATATTATGTTGCTGACCGCCAAAGCGGAAAAACAGGATTTGATCGAAGGGATGGAGTCCGGCGCCGACGGGTATATGGTTAAAACATTCGAACCTGAAATCCTGGAAGTTTATATCCGCGCCGGAATGCGTTTCATGGAACTGGAGCGAAAACTGGAATCCCAGAAGGCTCAGATGGAGGCGGCTAATAAAAAACTGACCGACGCCTATTCCATCATCACCAAGGAATTAAAGGTCGCCGCCCGCATGCAACAAAGCCTGCTTCCCAATTATAAATCGGTAGCCAACGTGGATTTTGACTGGCTGTTTTTGCCCAGCCAGTTTGTTGCGGGCGATATTTTGAATTATTTCAAACTGGGGCAAAACAGCATCGGGTTTTATGTGATCGACGTCTCCGGTCACGGAGTCTCCGCCGCCATGCTTTCGATGACCCTCACAAAATTCCTCACCTCCTATTCGCTTTATGGAGGGCCGCTGATCGACCGGTCGGGTTCGGGAGGCCAATTGAAAATCCGACCGCCAAAAGAAGTCATGGGAATTTTGAACAAGGAATTTCAAAGCGATAACGACGACTTTCAATACTTCACCATGCTCTATGGAGTGATCGATTCCGAAAAAAGCCAGGTCAGGATTTCGCAAGCGGGCCACCCCTATCCCTTCCTGTCCACAAAATCAGATATCCGCCGCATCGGCGACGGAGGTTTCCCCGTCGGTATGATCCCGGACGCCGAATACACCGAAAGCTGTTTTGATTTTTCACCAGGGGACCGCCTGACCCTGTATTCCGACGGCCTCACGGAATGCCATAACAACGAAAACGAATTATTTTCCGAAGACCGCCTGCGCGCTATTTTGGAAGAGTGCCGGGGAAAGTCTTTAAGCTCCTTCACGGATACCGTCAAGAACCGCCTGATAGAATGGAATGGCGGCTCGGATTTTGCCGACGACGTCACTTTGTTGACCCTGGAATTAAATTGAGGCGCGGTGGAGCCTCACAAAATCAAAATGGAAATCGACGGCTTTATCAAAACCTTGCTGGAATCCTGCCCGGACGCCGCCGTTTTAACGGACCCGGAGTTCCGCATTATTTTTTGGAATCGCGAGGCCGACCGTTTATTTAAATGGAAAGCGCGGGAGGTTTTAGGCCAATCCCTGGCGGAAGTCGTTGTTCCCTCCGCCCGCCGCAAAGAATTTAACGATCATTTTGCTCGCTCGATGGATTCGGAACCGGAGACCGCCGAAAGCGCCTGGGCCGGGTTTTGCTTCCAGGATAAAACCGGCCTGGAACTTACCCTGGAAGCGACAACCGGCGCCGCCGAGAACCAAGGCCGCCGGATTTGTTTTGCGTATTTTCGCGGCGCCTCCAAAATCAAAAACCTCGAGGAGGCGCTTTTAGAAAAAGATCAGAACGTTCAAAAAGCCGAAAAAGCCAAAACCGAATTTCTGGCCCGGGCTTCTCATGAAATCCGCACCCCGCTCAATTCCATTATAGGTTTCTCCGATATCCTTCTGAAAATGTTGGAGGAGGGCAAGGTCGACGAATCCTTTGCCGGGTATCTGCGCCTCATCGTTGAAAGCGGCGAGCAGTTGGCCGGGGTGATCGGCAATGTGCTGGACCTGTCCAAACTGGAATCCGGAACGTCGGAGATCCGGGAAGAAGCCTTCGACCTGAAAGTAGTCGTCAAAAGCCTGGTCACTATATTCGCCTCGCAGGCCCGGGAAAAAGGCGTCGAGCTTAACTATTTTATGGACGAAAATATCAAAGGGCCTTTGGTTTCGGACCGTAAGAAGCTCAACCAGATTTTGACCTGCCTGCTCTCGAACGCAATCAAATATACGGAGTCGGGCCGCGCGACCCTGGGATGCCAAAGAAAAGACAATGGGATTTTATTTCAGGTAAACGATACCGGTCCGGGAATAGCTCCGGAGAAACTGGCAAAAATTTTTGAGCCGTTTGGGAGCGGCGGCGATTCCGATAAACCGGAAAAAGCGGGCGCCGGATTGGGTCTTGCGGTCGCAAAAAAAGCGGCGGAAGTTCTGAGGGGAAAAATTTGGGCCGAGAGCAAATTGAATCAGGGTTCCAGGTTTTATTTTTGGATTCCTCTGGGGCTTGAGGCGGCGGAGGACGACGGTTCTCCCGCCGAAACTGAAAGCCCGGCAAAATTTTTAGCCGGTCAAAAAGTTTTGCTGGTGGACGACAACGAAAAATCTCTCTTGTTGACCCAGCTATTTTTGAATCGCATGGGCCTGAAACCGGAAACCGCCGTCAACGGCGTCGAGGCGGTTGAAAAAGCCGTCGCGCTCCAACCTGATTTGATTTTGATGGATACCCAGATGCCGCTCATGGACGGGCTGGAAGCGACCCGGGAATTGCGCAAAAAGGCGGAGACCCAAAATATCCCGATCATCGGGATCTCCGCCCACGCCGGTTGGGAGCATGAAGACGCCGGTATGCGCGCCGGACTGACGGCCTACCTCGCCAAACCCCTGCAATACAAAAAATTGGAAACCGCCTGCCGAAAGTTTCTTAAAAAAGCTACTTAACTGAACAAGGTTCTAGTTCAAGTCGATTGGATTATTCCGGCAGGCGCATCCCTCCTCCAGTCACCCTATCCCCGCCAAAAAAAATTCTGAATTTTTTTTCTTAATTTTTCGCAAAAGCTTCCGATAGAAACAACTGTAAGGCCAAATGCGCCTCGGATATCAACCCCAGCAGGAGATATCGGTTTGTCTCAAGAATTCGACAAGGTAAGGCTGAAAATCTTCAGAGCCTTGAATAAATGCATCCTTTCCGCCTCGGCAAGCTCCAACGACGTGAAATGCCTGGTCAAGATCATCAAGGATCATCGCCTCGAAGAGGATTTACACGAATTCATGGAAGGCTTCGATCCGCAAACTCTGGTGGACCGATTGCTCGCCGGGCCGGGAAAAAATAAGGGAGGGGTACCGGCCAAGGCGCCGGGAGATTCGACCTCCCCATTAGAACCGGAGAAGGATTGCCAGCTCATCGACGGGGCGAGGTTGACGGAACGGGAGGCTGAGTTCGAGGAGTATTACAAAACACGGTTCGACGAAGAAAATTGGCTCAAAAGGAACAAATTGCGGCTGTGAGATTTGATTAGAAAATTTTTTGCATCCTTTTCAGAAAGTTTGCGTCTTATCTCGTAGCATAGTTGCAGTTTTCTTTTCATGGTTTTCTCCCTCAAAGACCGTCTGTCGGAACCCATTTCCGGCGGGCGGTTTTTTTTCCGGGCAACGCCCAGGCAAGCGCCTGGAGGCAGTAGTTGACGATTGGGCGATCTCTCTTAAACGACAACGACTCTTATCGATTTTTATCCACTGTCAAACCACTCTCAATTGCTCCCAAGTACGTAATGCCCGCCGTATAAGTTGCGCTTATTGGGTCCAGCGTCACGCTGGCGCCTTCGCCGGTTCATTCCCCGATCAAATGCAAAACCACCTTGCGCCGACTCCCCCGCGTGCGATGTTCAAACAAATAAATATCCTGCCAAGTTCCCAGAGCCAGTCGGCCTTCAATCAGCGGAATGCTAAGTTGAGTTTGCGTTAACGCCGAGCGAATGTGCGCCGGCATATCGTCGGGTCCTTCGGCGTCGTGCCGGTAGGCGGGGTCGCCGTCCGGAACCAGGCGACTGAAAAACGCGTCGAGATCGCTCAACACGTCCGGGTCGGCGTTTTCCTGAATGGTCAGGGAGGCCGAAGTGTGGGCGATGAACACGGTGAGCATTCCCGTACGCAACCCTTGCCCGGCGACCCAGTCCACAATCTCCCGGTTGATGTTGTACAAGCCCCGCCCGCGGGTCGAGGTTGTGATTTGGCCGGTGCGCTGTTGCATAAAATAAATCCGTCTGAAAACGTATTCCAATAATAAACATTATACTCTTCCAGCCACCCTTGCCAGGACAATTAAAATTGTGCTTTCGGCCCGAAATTCAATTATTATGGTGTCGGCCCAGTCGCTGTTGAGCGAAAGAAACGCCGTCCTTTCGGACACTTTTTAAGGAGTTCCCCATGACCGCCAAAGTAACGGACGAACTGAGTTTCCGCGATAGCGTCAACCTGAGTATCGACAAAGCCATGGCCACTTTGGACCTTCCGGAGGGCCTGGCCTACTATATCAAAACCACGCACGACGTTTACCAGGTTCGCTTCCCCGTCAAGCTGAACGGCAGGGTGGAAAGTTTTTTAGGATGGCGCGCGGTGCACAGCGGCCACCGTCTGCCGGCCAAGGGAGGTATCCGGTTTTCCATTGGGGTCAATCAGGACGAAGTGGAAGCTCTCGCGGCGTTGATGACCTATAAATGCGCCCTGGTGAACGTTCCCTTTGGCGGGTCCAAAGGCGGTTTGGTTATCGACCCCAAAAAGTACAACGAAGATGAACTGGAAAAAATCACCCGGCGCTTCGCTTTTGAATTGATCAAAAAAGATTATATCCATCCATCCATCAACGTGCCGGCGCCGGACATGGGAACCGGGGCGCGGGAAATGGCCTGGATCGCGGACACCTTCAAGGCGTTTCATCCGGACAACATCGACCATATGGCCTGCGTGACCGGTAAGCCCGTGAGCCAGGGCGGCATTCATGGCCGGACCGAGGCTACGGGACGCGGCGTGGTGATGGGTCTTAGGGAGTTTTTCCGCCATCCCAAAGACGTCCAGAAGGCCGGTTTGGAAGGCTCTCTTGAGGGGAAAAAAATCATCGTCCAGGGACTGGGCAACGTCGGCTATTACACGGCGTCCATCCTGAGCAAGGAAGACGGCGCGGACGTCGTCGCCATTCTGGAATTCGACGGCGGCCTGTACGACCCCAAAGGATTGGACGTCGAAGACGTCGCTCAATATAAGAAAGCCAACAACGGCGTCAAAGGATATCCCAACGCCAAATACGTGGAAGACAGCGCGCTACTCCTCGAGGAAGAATGCGATATCCTCATCCCCGCAGCCATGGAAGCGGTGATTGACAAAGGCAACGCGGCGCGCCTCAAGGCCAAACTCATCGCCGAGGCCGCCAACGGTCCGGTGACCTTCGGCGCGGACGCCATCCTTCAGGAAAAGGGGATCATGATCATTCCGGACACTTATTTAAACGCCGGCGGGGTGACCGTGTCCTATTTCGAATGGATCAAGAACCTGTCGCACATCCGCTTTGGCCGGATGCAGAGGCGGCACGAAGAGAAAAAATACGAGGCCATTATGGCCGCTCTGGAAAGCGACGGACGTCGCGTTCCGGATTACATCGGCGCCGCCCTGCGTCAAGGACCGAGCGAGATCGATCTGGTCCGCTCCGGACTGGACGACACCATGCGCGAAGCTTTCCAGGCGATACGGGAGCGCTTTTGGACCAACAACCAGATCGAGAGTTACCGCATCGCCGCCATGTCCATCGCCATCGAAAAAGTCGCCGACGCCTATCGCGAAGGAGGCGTGTACCCATAACGGGTATCCCAAAAAGTTTTCCTTCATTCCCTAAATAATTTTCTTATGTCAGATACTCAAGACGAATCAAAATACGGACAGAGCGGGGTCAGTTCCCGGGGGGCGGAGGCGTCCCTGGACGCCTTGCTCAAGCATATCCTGCCGAGCCGCAACTTCAATCCGGCGCATCCGCCGAAAATTGAATCCGCCTACTTCGCCAACGTGATCGATTTTGGCGACGGCATGGGCGTGGCCTTTTGCACCGACGGCGTCGGCACCAAAATCGTCGTCGCCGAACTGCTGGACCGGTACGACACCATCGGGATCGACTGCGCGGCGATGAACGTGAACGACGTGATCTGCGTCGGCGCGCGCCCGGTGAGCCTGGTCGACTACATCGCCTGTTCGTTCACCGACGAGCGCGTGTTCGGAGAACTGGGGCAGGGATTGGCGGAAGGCGCCCGGCAGGCGGGCGTGAACATTCCCGGCGGCGAAATCTCGCAGGTGAAAGAACTCATCACCGGAATCGACCTCGTTGGCGCCTGCATCGGCAAAGTCGAAATCAACAAGATCAACACCGGCGCCAAAGTGGCGCCCGGCGATATCATCGTCGGTCTCGCCGCAAGCGGCGTGCACTCCAACGGACTCACCCTCGCTCGTCGCGTATTGCTGGGCGAAAGCCGGGAGGAACAAAGCGCCAACGTCCGCAAACATTCCGACGCGCTGGGCCGGTCGCTGGGCGAAGAGTTATTGGAACCAACGCGCATTTACGTCCAACCGATCATGGAAATACTCGACGCTGGAATCGACGTCCGGGCGATGGTTCACATCACCAGCGGCGGCTACTGCAACCTCAACCGCGTCCAGGCGGACAACATTCGATTTGTGATCGACAATCCACCTCCGATGCCTGCGGTCTTTTCGCTGATTCAGGAAACCGGGGAAGTGAGCGACCGCGAGATGCACGAGGTCTTTAACATGGGTGTGGGATTTTGCGTGATCGTGCGCGACAAACATTTAGCGGAGGGCGTGATCAAGATCGCAGAGAAACACGGGACTCCCGCGCAAATCATCGGACGCGTCGAAGCCTGCGAAGGCAAGGAAGTCGTGGTCCCGCAAAAAAACCTCCTCGGAAAAGGGCAAAGTTTTAGTCCCCTATAAAGCCCCACCATTATTCATAAAAAATTAATGCCTATAGGTTGAAGAATATAATTTTGAACTACCTTGGCCTTGTTGATTTCATTTTCGTTTTAGTGAATATGTAACCCTCCCCCAATTAGGTCCACGAGCTTTTAGAGTATTCCCGGTTTGAGTTAGCCGTCAAGTACTCTCTGGGTGTTAGATCGCCGAGTGAGTCATGAGGCCGTTCTTCGTTGTATTCCCTAATCCAGTTGCTCGTTATTTCTCTGACTTCTGATAACCGCCTGAACGCATACATATCCAGCACTTCTGTGCGATATGTCCGATTAAACCGTTCAACATATGAGTTCTGAGTTGGCTTTCCAGGCTTGATAAACTCGAGCTGTATGTCATGTTTATCCGCCCAATCAGCCAATGTGACAGAGATGAACTCTGGCCCATTATCCATCCTGATCTTTACCGGGTAGCCCCGCCAGGCCACAATGCGTTCCAACACGCGAACGACTCGAACGGATGGCAGGCTCAGATCCACTTCAATAGCTAATGCTTCCCTGTTGTAATCATCCACCACATTAAATGTTCTGAACCGTCTTCCACAAAACAGACTGTCAGACATAAAATCTATCGACCAACACTGATTCATATCCGCAGGAACCGTCAACGGCTCGGGGTATCGACTTGGTAGTTGCTTCTTTCCTTTACGCCGGAGGTTCAGTTTTAATGCGCAGTAAACACGGTACACACGTTTATGGTTCCAGGGATGACCCGCTCGCCTCAAGACCGCAAACACCTTACCAAAACCATAGGCCGGACAACGCTCTGCGATCTCTTGTATCGCCGTTATCACAGCGTCATCTTTACTGCCGTCGGGCTGGTAGCGATACACAGAGCGGCTTAGCCTAATAGCATCGCAGGCCTTCCGTATACTCAGCCCATGTTCCTGCCTCGAATAATCGACCAGCGCACGCTTCTCGGCTGGCCTCAGAGCTTTTTTTCAACGACATCCTTCAAGGCTTCGTGTTGCAAACTTAAATCAGCATACATCCGTTTTAATCTGCGGTTTTCATCTTCAAGCTCTTTGAGCTTTTTGATATCCGAGGCCGTCATACCACCATATTTCGATTTCCAGTTGTAGTACGTCGCATCCGATATCCCGTATTCACGGCATACATCCTTGACCATTCGTCCGCCTTCAACCTCATGCAGGACTTTAATAATCTGACTTTCTGTATAACGGGTCTTCTTCATTATCATTCTCCTTTTTTTCGTATTATCCAGGAGAACTCTAATTAGAAGTGGCACTATTTTACGGGAGGATTACA
>JAJDBD010000012.1 GCA_029261575.1 Nitrospinaceae bacterium
CTCCGCATCGCCCACCTCGGCTATATCGACACGTTCGACGTGGTGGTCGCCATATCCGCCGTGGAGATGGCTTTGAAAAAATTCGGCCATTCCGTGGAGTTGGGCAAAGGCGTTGCCGCCGCCCAGGAAATCCTTTTGGAAGGTTATTGATCCCGTCGTATCATGCGCCGGATTTGGGTTCGTAATAAAATTCAACCATTGGAGTGAACAGGCATGAAGGTTCTTGTAAGCGATAATCTCTCCCCCGTGGGAGTCGAAATACTGAAGAAGGAAAGCGGAATCAACGTGGACGTAAAAACGGGAATGTCCGAGGAGGAACTGATCCAGGTCATCCCCGACTATGAAGGGCTTGTGGTCAGAAGCGCCACCAAGGTGACGGCAAAGGTCATCGAGGCCGCCGCGAAATTAAAGGTGGTGGGCCGGGCCGGGATCGGAGTCGACAATATCGACCTGAACGCGGCGGGCAAACGCGGAGTCATCGTCATGAACGCTCCGGACGGCAATGTGATCACCACCGCGGAGCATGCCATGGCCCTGATGTTGTCAATGGCCAGATACATTCCCCAGGCGAACAAGTCGGTGAAGGTCGACGGCCTGTGGACTCCCAAAAAATACATGGGGGTGGAGCTGTACGGAAAAACTCTGGGCGTGGTCGGTATGGGAAGGATCGGTTCGATCGTGGTCCAACGGGCCAAGGGATTTGGCATGAAAATTTTAGCGTACGATCCCTACATTACGGACGACCACGCGGAGAGCCTGGGCGTGGAGCGGGCGGAACTCAAGGACGTCCTCGAGCGGAGCGACTTTCTCACCCTGCACACGCCAAAAATTTCCGGCAAAGCGCTTTTGGGCAAGGAAGAGTTTGACTGCGTAAAGCCGGGCATCCGGATCGTCAATTGCGCCCGGGGCGGGTTGATCGACGAAGAAGCTCTGGCCCAGGCCATTCAGGATAAAAAGGTGGCGGGCGCGGCTCTGGACGTCTATTCGCAGGAGCCGGTGAACCAGGACAATCCTTTATTGAAACTGGACGAGGTGATTTGCACCCCGCATCTGGGCGCGTCCACGGAGGAGGCTCAGGAAAATGTGGCGGTGGCGATCGCGGATCAGTTTGTCGACTATTTGAAGTACGGTCGCATCCGAAACGCCGTCAACATGCCTTCCATCGACGAGGATTTGCTGGCGCAGATCAAGCCGTATCTTGAGTTGGGAGAGAAGCTGGGAATGTTTATTTCGCAGTTGACCGACGACGCCCTAGAGTCGTTGCAAATTCTATACAGCGGAGAGGTTTCAAAACTCAAGGTGGAGCCTATCACTATTTCCGTTCTGAAAGGATTTTTTTCGGGAAGCATCGACGGGGTGAACATGGTCAACGCTCCCTTCATGGCAAAGGAAAGGGGGATTTCCGTCAAGGAGTCCAAAAACAGCGACGCCAAGGATTACGCCAATACGATAGAGGTGGTGGTGCGGACCAAGAGCGGCTCGCGCAGCATCACGGGAACTATTTTTGGCAAGCAGGATCCGAGAATCGCGAAGCTGGACGATTTCAACCTGGAGGCGCGGTTTTCGAATTATATGCTGGTGCTAAAAAACAAGGACGCGCCGGGGGTGATCGGCCATGTGGGCAAGGTTCTCGAGATAAACAAGATCAACATAGCGGGTTTTCATTTGGGGCGGTTTCAGGAAAAGGGAACGGCTGTTTCCATTGTCAATGTGGACTCGCCCCCGAACAACGAAACTTTACGGGAACTCCGCGAGGCCCCAAATATCACGGACGTCCATGCCGTGAGTTTATAAATTCCGTCGTCGCATGAAAATAAAAAGGCCCCTTTCCAAAAAGAAAGGGGCCTTTTTTTAATTCAGACTTGATGGGATCGCCCTAATTCTTGGCGGCCTCGTCCGGGTTCGACTCCGGCGTCTTGTCGTCTTTTTTCGGCGCCTCGTATTTTTGGCCGAACACGGATGCGATGACTTCCTGAATGGCTCCTTCGCCCAGAATATTGTAAACGGTATTTGCGGATTTGAAATGCGGACTGGTGAACAGGCTCATTACTTTTTTGCTGGTGTAGCCCAGCATCATGAACTCGTGGGCGTAGTTTTCCGCAACCAGGCGCAGGGTGTCCTCGTCGGCGTCTTCGTCGCCGGTGGGAGGTCCGGCGTCGGGATTGACGTCGTCCTTAACCTCATAAACGTAGATCAGGTGCCATCCAAATTCGGTTTTAACGGGACCGACGACGTCGCCTTCCTGCGCGGAAAACGCGGCCACCTCAAAAGGCCGCACCATGGCGCCTTTACCGAACCAACCTAAATCTCCGCCGCGCTTTTTGGAGGGGCATTCGCTATGCTCTTCCGCCAGCTTGTTGAAGTCCGCACCCTCGTCCAACTGGACTTTTAACGCTTCGGCTTTTTCCTTGGAATCGACCAGAATATGCCTGGCCTGAACCTTCTTTACTGTTCTTTCCGTTGCAGACACGTTTTCGCTCTCTATCAAATTACGGCTGACGCCGATTTCATTATTGGATGATTTCGCTTTTCGTTATTTTAAAGCCTAACATATTAAAATTGCCGGAAGCGAATTATGCGACTGATTTTTTACATCCGTCAATTAATGACCCGCTTTTCTTTTTTGGCCTTCTTATTTTTTAATTTGGGTTTTTCTTCCTCGATTTGCACGGGAACCTGAGATCCCTCCGCCATGAGTTCGTTTCCCAGTTTTTTAACTTCCTTGTACCGGGTTTTCAAAAAATCGTGCACGTTGGGAGCGAATTCATGGAAAGCGTAAAGGACGGCCGACTCCTCCTCCTGCAACCGGGCGTCCACTTCCGCCCGTTTGGTCTCGTCGAAGAAATAAGTGTAATGAAACAGGGCGGGCTGCTTTTCGTTTTCGGCGTCTTCCTCGTAAAACGACAGTTTCACATTTTGATTTTTCACCCGGGGATCCATTTCGTAAGAATCCTCCGCGAAATATTTTTTGCCGTCAAATGAGAAATCCAGCGCCGCATTTTTCTTTGGAAACATTTCAATGTAATTTGCGTAGCGTCCTGGTTGAAATTCCAGGTAGGACCTGGGAGTTTTTTCGCCGTAGGCCTTGGCTTCAAAATATCTTTGCTTGATCAGGGTGGAAAGCTCCTCCGGCATATCCTTCACAAACCCTTTCACAACGCTCGCCTGCGTCTCGGTCAGTTGGCCCTGGCCGGGGGGCGTCACATAGGTTTTATTAAAATTGTAAATGAAAGAAAAGCGGATTCCCTTTTCCGGGTCGTGGAGAGAAAGCAAGGCGCAATGACTGTCTTCAAACGGATTGGTTCCGTAATAATCTTCCAACACATAGGTGTTTTGATAGTCCTCTTCCTCGAAACGGAAGGTCATCACCGAGTTTTGGCTTTCCTGGGGATTGATGGTTTTATAGCTTAGGATAATCGCCTCCCGCGTTGAATGTCTTGGCTTGCCTATTAACGATGTTCATTCGTCCAGGTTGCGCACCGCGCGCACCGTGTCCTTGGAAATGTCTTCCTTGTGATTCGAGTTTTCATGGCCGTAACGATAATAAAAAATTAAAGCGCATCCGTTGGGCTTGCTGGAACTGGTCCAGGTGGTGTAACCGCCGCCCGGGGAAAACGCGGGATCGATAAAAATCTCAAATCGGTCCATGTCGCGGATATAGACGTCGCGCTCTTCGTAAAAGAGCGATTCGGCTTCCTTCAAGGTCGGCATGCGCCAGTCGTCGCGACCCAGGAATCTTTTGATGTTCAATTCCTTGATATAACCCAGCGAGTCGTACCAGTTGGTCCACTTACTGGTATCCTGAAGTCCGTCGGTCTGTTTCCATATCAGTTTATTTTCGGTATCAGTGACCGTGCCGTCGCCGTTATCGATAAAGCGCTTCTGGTTTTCCACTTCTACAAACCTCCGCCTCGCAGGCAACGATGTTATGAGTTGGCGCTTTTCCGCCGGGTCATGATTCGATATCGCGGACAAAGCGCGTGGCGCCCCGGGACGTTCTGTAAATATCGTCGTAACTCCCCACTCCTTTTCGATACCCGAACCGGACAGCCTGGATTTTGTTTCTCACGTCCGAGGTCCAGCAAAGAAATCCAAAACCGGCGGGAAACGCCGGATCCAAATAAGCGGGCTGGCCCATATTGTCCTTGTTGCCGTGTTTTTTATCGAAAAGGCTCTTGGCTTCCTGAGCGCTGGGCAAGCGCCAATTGCCGTAGCCCGCAAATTTTTTCTTGTTCATTTCCTGCACGTGATCGGACAACTGCCGCCAACTCATCCACTTGCCGATCGATTGCCAGGAGTCCTTTTTGCACCAGACCAACCGGTTGAGCGTATCGATAACGGCGTCCTCGCCGTCTTCAACAAACCGGTCGACGCCCGGATTTTCGTTGGGTTTTTGATTCGATTCCATGGGCGACCTTTTAAACCGGGACGCTCATTCTGACTCGGTTTCCAATATCAATTCTTCCGGACTCATGGCGCGCACGGCGCGCACTCCATGGCTCCTCAGGCCTCTTTTGTGCCACTTATAATCGCCGTTGTAAAAGTGGAAGCGAATGGCCAGGGAGGAGTCGTTTTTATTCAGGGTTTTGGTCCAACACGTCGCGCCGGCCCCCGGCGGAAAGACCGGAACCAGATACACGGTATCCCCATAAGTATCGGTGATGGGGTTGCCCAAATCGCATATGGTCTGGGCTTCCTTTCGCGTCGGCATTCTCCAGTCTTCGTGTCCCTGGAACCGATTTCGATTTTGCTCAATACAATAGGTTTTCCCTTCCTCCCAGGAAACCCATTTATCCAGATCGATAAAGGAATCATTTTTTTTCCACATCAATCCGGTTTCCAGATCGATAACGGCTCCTTTGCCTGAATTCACAAAACGGGCTTTCTCCTTTTCCAGTTCCTTTTGGGATTTATGACTGCGGACAAACCGGACCCCGCTTGGAAATCCTTCATTTTCCTTTGCCAGCCAGTATTCGTAGTTGGCGCGGTAATCAAACCCCATGGCGGCTTTGGCGCCCCGGGTTTCGCTGGTCCAGGTAGTGTAACCGCATCCTGCGGGGAAAATGGAGTCGATGAAAATCTCGCATCCTTCCCGGTCGTGATTGCTGGAGGAGTCGTCGTAAAGCGATTTAGCCTCGTTTCCCGTGGGAAACCTCCAGTTTTGATAGCCTGCGAATTTTTCCTCGTTCAACTTTTTCAAATATTCCTGGGCCTTGTGCCAGCTCATCAATGAACCAAATTCAATCCAGGTGTCGTTCTTCATCCACATCAGATTGGTATGTTGGTCAAAAATGACGCCGTCGCTATTGTCCAGGTATCGGCTGTTTTGGGTCGTTTCTTTCATGACAAAAATATTGGGGGCTTAACGGTTTCGGCGCACTCGGGATCGGTCTTTTTCCACAGGCGATTTTCTGCACAGCCGCACGGATCCGAAGGCGTATTCGTCGGCAAAAACCATTTTGCCGTCGGAAAAATCCAAACGAGGACGCCGGGTGGAGGTGTCGCCCATCACCCAGCCGGTTTTGAAAGCCCCTTCAGGGAAGAGCGGGTCGATATGCAGGACGACTCCCGACTTGCCGGGATTCTCCAAGGTCTCGTCGTACAGAGTCATTGTCTCGTCCCCAGTGGGAAGGCGCCAGTCTTCAAAACCGCCGATTTTTCGAATATTTTTTGTGGCGGCATAGTCCTTGGACTCGTGCCAGTTAAAAAACTTTCCCTTGTCCTGCCACGAATCTTTTTTCATCCAGTAAATATCGTGCTCTGAGTCATGAATTACATGCGGACCATTTTCACGGAAACGCTTCAACTCTTCCTTTTTGTTTCGGACCTGAGGTACTTGCTGGCTCATTATTTTATCTTTCGTAATAATGTTTCCTGCGTCGATGGACGGGTTTGGCGGTCGTCGTCAAAACGATCAATCTTCTCCGGTATATCCCACCGTAACATTCCCCTTGTCCACGTCGACAATGATGGGAACCATGTGTCGACCGTCGGAATATTCAAGCATCTTTTCCAGGGCTTTTGGATCCTTATCGACGTTGATGTACAGGAAGGGTTTGCATTTTTTCTTGAAGTCATCCAGCGCTTTTTTTGTGTGCGGGCAATCGTCCTTCCCAAAAATCATATAATGGCTCATAGCGTTTTATCCATAAATGCGAGGTCAACCATCGAGTTTTTTGGAGTCTTTTCTCCATTCGGGTTCCCACTCGCCTACCTCAACCTCGTCTCTCACCGCCCGAACATAAGAGTATTCGTTGTCCTTGTGCTCCCATTTTTCGTTTCCGGTGATGTAGCTGAATTTCATGGCATACTGATGGTAGTCGGGTTTCTCTTCATAGGTCCAGCTATTGTCTCCCCCGCCCGACTCGAACAGGGGGTCGATATGAATCTCCGCCCCATCCTTGTCCTGGTTGAACTTTTGAACTGAGAAGAGTCCTTTAGCCTCGTCGAACCCCGGAAGGCGCCAATCGTCGAATCCCGCGAATTTTTTCTCGTTGAGATCCTCGCAGTAATCCCAGGCCTCAAACCAGTTGATCCCGTAACCGAAATCCTTGAAGGAGTCGGTCTGTTTCCACATCAACCGGTTTCTCCCGTCGCTGACGGTTTGGTTGCCGTTGTCGACATATTGCGGGGCGTCGGTCTCCTCCAGGACGTCGACCTCTATTTCGTCCTCATCGCCCCATTCTTCGCCGATCCATTCTTCCTCGGCGTAAGGTTCGTCTGCGTCGTCCGGGGTTTTCAGATCCGGCGTCTCGCCGTCTTCCGAAGGGCCGTCCTTGTTTTCCAAAATCTCGTCGGATTCCATGAGATCGCTCCTCAAGTTTTTTATCACGGATGGATTCTAGCCCATCCCGGTCTACGCTTTATGAATCTCTTACCAAACGCACCGATGTTCCGGTGGTGGAAACCTGCTGGTCCACGCAAATCTCTTTTCCGGAGGGGTAATAACATTTCCAGGCGTAGGAATCGAATCGCGTTTCGCAGGTCCAATAGCTCCATTCGCCTCCGGCCTGGTAGTTTGCAACGTTGCGTTTCTTCTTTTCGGGAAGTTTCAGGAATATCTCCTTGAAGGCGTCTTTTTGTTTGAGAAGCCCCCGCAATTCGCTTTTGCTGGGCATGCGCCAATCGTCGCATCCTAAGTATTTTTGCTCGTTACAGGCGCCCAGGTAGGCAACCGCCTCGTCCCAGTTGAGCCATTTCCCCAGCTCCATTCTCGAGTCTTTCTTGCACCAGACTAAATCTTCTTCCAAATCGGCTACCGTTTGGTCTCCGTTATCTTTAAATCTTTTTTCCCAGGAAGGCAATGGCAACGCTCCTAAATCCTAAATAAAAAAAACACTCCAAGTTTTTATCTCACAAGAGGAGCGATCTTCCTTTCTACAAATAGTTTCGCATAGAAAAAATCAGGAAGCGATTCTAACCCGTCAAATGAAAAACGTTTCCAGAGTGTTCGTTGGTTGATCGAATATACTTTATTGAATTGGTTCTATAAAGACTACCACCCCAAATTCTATTTTTCAAGCGCCGAGAGGCCTTCAAGGGGCGGAATTTCAATCCCGACTAACGCCACCCGCCGGCCAACTTGTTATCCATTTTAACCAAAGGCACCGACTTGGGGAGGTTCATTACGGGTCCCGCTTCGCGAACCAGCCGGGCGCTCGTATTGATAGATGAATCCTGTTCCTTTTGACCGCCGGTTCCGCTGTCAAAAGACACCACATAGGAGGTTATTTTGCCGCGGATATTACTGGTCCAGGTATCAAAACCGCAACCCGGTGAAAATACGGGAGGGAGATGAACTACCATATTGTAATGGTCCAGCAAAGCTTGACCTTCATCGTAAAGAGAATAGGCTTCGTATTTCGAGGGGAGGCGCCAGTCGTCGTATCCGGCAAAAGCAAGCTCGTTCATTTTTTTTAGATATTTCAGGGCGGTTTTTTTCTGCGGAGAATCGTAGGTGATCGACTGCCCCAAATCCAAAAAGGAATCGTTTTTCATCCACATTAAATTTGTGAGCGTGTCGGTGACGACCCCTTCCCCGCTTTCGATAAATCTTTCGCTCATCTTTCCGACCAAATTAAACGGTTGCGTTAAAACCCGGCTCCAATAAAAAAAAGCCGGAAGGTCGAAACCTTCCGGCTGATTTTAAAAGTTCAGTTGCTTATCGATACTGCTCGGAAGTATGACCTCTAACAGAGCCGATGCCTCTTTCGGTTCCTATCGGCATACCATACCCCGGCTCTACATAAGTCTCCGGCTGAACATGGTCCAGATGGTAGTTGCTCTGATAGGTTTTACCGGAACCCGCGTCGATCTTCCAGTCATGGCGATCAAACCGCTGACGCTGACAGTTAACGGAAATGTCTCCCGGTCCCTTGTTGGTGATGATGCTCTTTTGAGCCAAGGCGTTCGTTTGGGTTCCGCCCGGAGCGAGAGTCCGCTTGAAAACTTTTTCCCAGCTGTAAGCAAAAGGTCCAATATCAAATTCGATATCGGTGTCCTCGGTCTCGCTCTGATTGTAAACGATCCACGAAGCGTTCTCGCAAACTGTGCTGGAACCCGGTTTTACCTCCGTGACGTTTGCACTAGCCACGGTAGCGACGACCAAAAAGGCTGCCACGGCAAACAGACAGATAATATTCTTTTTTACCATCTTGCTCCCCCTTTCAAAAAAGGCACGTCAATTAAAAATATCTAAAACTATAAACGATAAATCTTCAAGAGGCCGAAACCTCTTCCCCTATTTCTGCTTCTCTATATTAGAAACCCTTAGTAAAGGATACCTTCTTCAAGTTCTGGCCCAAACAAAAGGGTGTTGGAACGGGTCGAAATTATCAAATGCCCTGATATAAGTCAAGGGCTATTTTGAGGAAAAAACCACTACGGTCCTAACCCACTAATAACAAAAGACTTTTTTTACCCCGTAGGCCCATTTTTTTATTGAAAACCGGGGTTTTCAAACGCGAAATTTCAGCGAAGTCAGGTTTCTCAGGTTTTTGGAGTTTCTCAATATTTTTTCGCCGTCCTCGGAGATATCGTTCACCACCAATTGCAAGCTTCTAAGACTCTCCAGGGTAGTCGAATCCGCCAGATGAGACGCGCCTTCGTCGGTTATACTGTTGGACTTCAAATTGAGCGTTCTCACCTTGGAGAAAATGGGCGACTCCGCCACTGCCTTCACGCCTTCGTCTCCGATGTTGTTATTGGACAAATCCAGAGAGCGCACATTGTTCAAGCTCTCCTGTTTGGCAAGTTCCACGGCGCCCGCCTCGCGAATGTACTTCGCCTTTAAATTGAGAACCTGTCCGTCCGAACTCAAACCCAATCGAATCAATTCCTGAATATCTGCCATCGCTTTTTCCTCAATGAACTTTTAAGGGGACGTCTGATGAAAGGATGTTTTCGCTGTGGACCGCTCGCCGCCCTTATCCAAGAACCGCTCGCGGCCATGATCCACTTTTAGAAGCCCCCGTAATTAAATCGGATTTCGTCAAAGGTCATCCCTGTCCGGGTATTTCCTTGGCGACAAAACCGTATTCGTCGTAACTTTGCCAACCCTCCGCCAACATCCTCTTTGCCAGCTTTTCCATCAAATGCCCCACCGAATGGTTGGGATCGATCTCCAGGGTTTTTTTAAGATGCTTGAGCGCCAATTTCACATCTTTGATCTCGTCTCCGTATTCCTCAAGTTGCCGGGCTTTGTCCATAAGGTCCGACGCCCATTTATAATACAATGTGGCGATTTGTTCGGGAGCGTTTTTGGAAATGTGTTCCACGATTTCCTCGTCTGCCTGCAACTTGGGCAAACTTTTTATCGCCGCCTGATACTCCTCTATGGCGCAAAGATAGTCCCGCTCGTTCACATGGTCGATCGTGGTTTTATCTTTATGCGAAGAGATCAGGCCCACGGAACTTTTAATCACGTTGGCAGAAACGCCCTGGATTAATTTGGAGGTCAGGACCTCGGCCATTCCAAAGTGAATGATGGAGTCGAATCCGCCGTCGTCCCGATCCAGGGCCTCCTGGTACATTTCCAGGCCCTCATCCAGATCCCCCAACTCCGCCAGGGCCTCTCCAAGGTTGTAATAGTGAATGCAATTATCGGGCTCTTCTTCAATTTGATCGCGAAATAATTCTATTTGCGCCTCGAGGTCAAACTCCTCCTCTTCGCCCTCTATCTCATCATCCTCTTCTTCAGTTTCGGAGCCGTCGGACAGAACCGGGGACTCGTCTTCCTCCTGAGGGCGCGCGGATTCAGAATCCTGGGACTCCCGGTCTTCCTCGCCTTCCGTTCCGGGTTCTTTTTCCTCTTCGCTCATGCGTTCGCCTTGTTTGACTTTTCAGGTTTTTATTTTACCAGCGCACCGCCGGTTTGTAGATAAAAATTGCGGCGGGAGGGGAGGTAAGCCGGACAATTTTTTCAGGGTTTTATCGGACCGCGAACCGGGCGCACCGCGGTGAGGGAATATTGCACGCCGGTGTCCTTCAAACTGACATAGGTCTGGCCCCGAATGAAATTAAATCCCCAGGCGTATTTCTCCTTATGAGCGTCGCTGGTCCAAATGCAACAATGGGGATCCACAAAAATGGGATCCATATGAATCTCGTTGGTGGTCCAGTAATATTTCCAGGCGATGGTGTGGCTTTCATCGTACAGGGTGGCCAACTCCTCGCGGGTCGGGAAGCGCCAATCATCGTGTCCGGCAAATTTTTTCTCGTTCAGTTCCTTGAGGTAATCCAGGGACATATACCAGTTCAACCACTTCTTCAAAGCCTGGTAGGAGTCTTTTTTCGCCCAGACAAGACCGGTTTTGGAATCCGTCACCGATCCGTCGTTGTTGTCGACGATGTGAAAATCGGGTTCGGTTTTTGAACCGCCTGCCGGTTCATTCTCTTGGGCTGATAAGGGATGAACCGCCGCGGTCGATAAAACCAACACGCCTGCAATGGCGGGAAATACTATTTTCCAGAAGCTCAATCTAAACACTTTCACGCAATCTTTACCCTTTTCATCGTCTGGTTAAATTCGGGAGAGGGGAATGGGGGGGGGGCGTTTTTTATTCGTCCTCCGGCGCCCAATCCGGTTCCCAGGACAATGATATCCCCGAGGGATCTCTCATTTGCCCGGCTTCCACGCCCATGGTGCCCCAACGCGCCATAAAATTCATTTCGGGATCGAACTTTTGAATCCGGTTGTTCAAGGTGTCCGCCACAAAAACATAGCCGTAAGGGTCGCGGGCGATATCCAGAGGACAGTTGAACTGGCCTTCTCTTTTGCCCTGTTGACCGTAAGCCGCCAGGAAGTTACCTTCCCGGTCAAACGCCTGCATTCTGTTTTGGCTTTTTTCCAAAACAATGAGACGATCGTCCGACGTCACTGTCAGGGCACAGGGGAAATTGAGGCGACCTTCTTCAGACCCGTATTCCCCAAACTTGGAGACGTAGCGTCCGTTTTCGTCGAAAATCTGAATCCGTTGGTTGTCCCGGTCGGCCACAAATATATTTCCCTCTCTGTCGAGGGCGACGCCGGTGGGGAACTTCATGAAACCGTCGAAGTCTCCCGCGTAACCGAAACCGAGAACGAATTCGCCCTCGTCGTCGTACCGCTTCATGCAATGATTGTGAGTGTCGCACACCAAAACGGTTCCCGTCGGTTCCGCAATGATCGCCTCTGGCCAGTAAAATTTTTCTTGCCCCCAGCCCTCGGTACCCACGGAGAGGATAAAGTCTCCGTCGGAATCGAATTTTTGGAAGCGATGGCACCCGGTATCCGCAACCCAGATATTGTTCTCGCTATCGATGGAGACGCTCATCGGAGTTTTAAATTCGCCGTCTTTATAAGGCGCGCGGGTTCCCGCCGGCCTGCCAAAAGAAAAAAGAAAATTTCCGTTGCCGTCGAATTTTTGAATCCGGTTGTTCCCCGTATCGGCCACCCAAACGTAAAGTTTGGAATGGTCCACCTCCCGCGCCGCTTTTTCGGGGAGAGTTTCTTTTTCAATAAGCTCGACCGCCTCGCCGGAGATTTCTTCAACAGACCCCGCCTCGACCGGGGTCTCCTGGTCGTCGTCCTGATTATTTTCCATGTGAGTCCCTAATCGTTAACACGGCCCACAAACCTCGAACCCGCGCAAAATTAAAGAAAGGGAGCGTTTCGCCGTCGCAAAATGGCCGCTCCCGACTTGAGTAATTGTGAAATGTTTTTGGCCCGCCGGAGGTTTTCTATAGAAGAGCGAGAGGCGCAAACCAAGCGTACTCGCCGGCTTTAAACCGAGGCGCTTTTTCACCATCGCGGAGTTCTGGCGGCTGGAACAGGCCCGCCGGAACCGTTAGTTCACCATAAACCCTTTGACGTCGAGTCTCTGGTATTCAAAATCGCAGGTTTTCTGAAAATCCAAAAGCCGCTCGTTCCAGTTTTCCTTGAAGTTATCCAGATTCTCCATTTTGGGTTTCTTTTTCATTAATTCAACTTCGCGGTACAACGGTTTGATCAGGTTCTTGTGAATCTGCTGAACCACGTTGCGCAATTTGACAATACAGTCTTTGGTGACCAGTTCACGGGTCACGCCGTCCACTTTTTCCAACAACCGCAAAAATCCCTGAATGGAATTCAAATGCGTCAAATAGCTTTCCGCAAGTTTATGGTCGTATTTCAAACCACAATCGATATATCCGGGCATTAAAAACATGCCGACATGATGGTCGAATTGAACGGACAGGGTGATCAGCTTTTGAAGATAATCGACCTCGCGGACGTCTTCCTCTTCCCCCTCGCCGGCTGCCAGTTCCTTGGCGGCTTTTTCCTTTTCCTTTTGAAGCTCCTTTTTAATCTTCTCCAGTTCGCTCAGATCGGAAAGGGAATCCTGCTCGCCTCTCTGTTCGGGCGCGGCGTCCGTAACTCCGGAAGCTTCCGCGGTATTTTCATCCTTTTTGGCTTCGCTGTCTTCGCTCAATGGCTTTTCTCCTAAGACAAAATTATTAAAACAAAAATCAAAAACCCCAAAACGGGGTCGTTTTTATATTTTTGAGGGAAAATTCAAACCAAGTA
>JAJDBD010000013.1 GCA_029261575.1 Nitrospinaceae bacterium
AGGGCGTATCCCGCCTCTCGAATCTTCTCCATGCGCGCGCAGGTGTGGTACTGATAGCGGTCGCGGATGGACTCCGGCATGTCGACGTATTCAATGTTCGGCTCCTTACCCATTGCCGCAAAGATCGCGCGCGCCAGGTCGTTCCAGCAACGCGCCGCGCCAAACCCGACGTTATAAATTCCGCCTAGCTCCGGACGGTCGAGAAAAAACAGCGTCATGGCGACGGCGTCCTTGATGTAAATAAAATCCCGCACCTGTCCGCCGTCCTCGTATTCCGCGCGGTAGGATTTGAACAGGCGAATCTTCCCCGTGTCGCGTATTTGAAAATAGCCCTTGCGCGCCAGGCTCTGCATGTCTTCCTTATGGTATTCGTTGGGACCGTAGACGTTGAAATATTTCAAACCGACGATGGAATCGAGCGCGCCGTGTTCCCTGGCCCACAGGTCGAACATCTGCTTGCTTTCGCCGTAGGGGTTTAACGGACGCAGGGTTTCCAGTTGCGATTCGTCGTCTTCGTAGCCTTGCGCTCCGTCGCCGTAGGTGGCGGCGCTGGAGGCGTAAATAAAGCGCGCGCCCTTCTCAAGGGAAAATTCCGCCAACGCGCGGGTGTACTCGAAATTATTTTTGCGCAGAAACTCGCGGTCCATTTCCGTGGTGGAGGAGCAGGCCCCCATGTGAAGGATGGCTTCGACGTTCTCCAGTTCCCGGCGCTCGACGCGCTCCAGAAAATTTTCCGGAGAAGTTTGCTCAACGTACTTCAACGTCGCCAGGTTTTTTTGTTTCTCGCCGCGATCCGGCCGGTCGACCAGCAAAAGGTCGGTTCTGCCCCGCGCGTTCAACGCTTGGGCCAATGCGCTGCCGATGAATCCCATGGCGCCCGTGACGACTATCATTCCTCCTCCTCAAGCGCTTTTTCAGTTTTGCTTTTCAATTTCTTGTGCATGCGCGTCCAGTCCATTTTCGGCAACAGGGGAAGGATTTCCGTTCCCGCGCTTTCCGCAGCGATTTGCCGAAGTCTCGCGATCCGGTCGCTTCCCGCCGGATGCGTGGATAAAAATTCCGTCCACTCGCCCGCCTCTTCTTCCTCGCTTCCCGTGCCGGAGGCAATGCGCTCCATATATTTCCCTTCTTCTTTTTTCAAAGTTTGAAACATGCGGACCATGCCTTCGGGATCGATCTTTGCCGCCAGAATCATTTTCATGCCTTCTCTGTCCGCCTCCCGTTCCATGCTTCGGCTGTGGCGCAGGGAATCCAACTCGTCCGCCACGCCGACCGCTCCTTGTAACACCTGACCGGCGTCGCCCATGATCAAGGCCATCGCCATGCCCGTCGCCGCCTGCCGAACCAGGCCGCGCGTGCTGTGCCGCATCAGCGCATGTTGAATCTCGTGCGCCAACACGCCCGCCAGTTCCTCCGGCGTTTGCGTGGCGTTTAGCAAACCCTGAAACACGACGATCGTCCCGGCGGGAAGCGCCAGGGCGTTCACCGCCTTGCGATCTATTATATATACTTTAAAGGAATAGGGCTGATCGGGAACGGTATCCAGCAAGCGTTGCATTATGGCGTCGACGGCTTGCTGAACTTTTGGATCAGGCGCGGGCTGTTCGTCGAGGTTCCAAACCTCCAGAATTTTCTCCGTCAGTTTTTCCTCCCAGGAGACGGGAACCGTCATCGCTACCCGGTCGGCCAGGGCCGGGATGGCAAACCGCCAGAGGCCAAACAGAATCGCCGGGATCAAAACCAGACTGGCGAAAACAAGAAGACGGCGCTTGCCCTGATGTCTGGGCAGGTTCCATTCGCCCGGCAAGCCGTCGGGATATTTTTCCTTAAGCGCGTCTAAAAATTGCGGATGCTGGACCGAAAGGATTTCGACGCGGACGCCGTCCGCCTCGCGGATCTCGTGTTCGAGTTGCACCGGTTGGCCGGCAAATCCGCCGGGACTCAACCGCAGGGACGCATAAGGCCATAGGACGGTTTTCCCGTCGGCGCCGCGTAAGGAAAGTCCCAAAGGAGAAAGGGTCGCGGCGACCTGCCGACGCCTCGCGCTTCGCCCGTCGTAATAATCCGCCGGGTAATGCAGGGGCGATTCGGAGGTCATCCCACGTCGATGGGAATGTCAAAGGCGTCCAACGCCTCTTCGCCTATAGCCCCGCTCTCCTGCATGTCCTGTAGCGCCTTATCGAAACCGTCGCCGCCCTCGTAAGTCAAATGCCGGGCCATGAAGTTCATGTTGCGGACCGCGACCCAGGGGAAAGCGATCCCCAGCGTCAGCGCGATCAAAAAGAGGTTGCCCATTTGCAGGAAGAAGAATTGTTTTCCCGTTGCGGTGAACTGAAACCCAGCGCCCATCAACCGCGTGCGCGACCAGGAATAGCGCTGAACGTATGCCAGGTACCAAAACCAGTTGAATCCGAGCGTGGGAACAGTCAACACAATCGCCAGCAGAAACTGTTTGAAAAGATCCCGGCCTTCGCCGGAAAAGTCAAACGCCTGATTGCCAAACCACGAGTTATTCCGCCAAAACTTCTGCCTGTGCATCTCGAAAAAGGGCGTGTACAAGCCCAGGGTCAAAAAGGAAAGCAGGCCGCCTTTTAAGAACAGCCAGACGGCGGTTTTCCGCGCGCCGCGAAAGGAGAAACGGATTCCGCGCAGGGAGGTGCGCGACAGGCGATAGCGCCAGGCCCCGACCATGAACGCGGGAACCACGGTTCCCACGACGATGGAAAGGATGGCGCCGACGACCTGGCCGATCACGGGAACCGTTACCTGAAGGATCCCCACAATGACAATCACGCCGAAAACCATCCCGAAAAATTTAGAAAAACCGATCATCAATTCCTTCCCGGTTCCATGGTAGCCAAAACGCGAACCCAGAAAGGAAACGTGGGACCACAAATAATTCCGCACCTTGGTCTTCGCCCAAAACCGGTAAACGCCCAGCGTGACGACGGTGAGCGCCAGGTTGACGATAAAAATTCCGAACAACTCGCCGCCCTTGCCGTAAAACCCCAGGACGGTCGACCCCTTGGCGGGAGCGGCGGCGGGGGTATCCGCGCGCTCTGCCGGGACCGCCGTCCCTACCGGATGCGTCGCCACGTCGAATCCCTTGCCGGTCAAAAACTGCGTCGCCTGTCTGCACTGTCCGTCCGAAACCGTCTGATCGAATTGCCAGGAAATTCCCTGGGACAAATTTTCAACGATATTGTTGGCCTGGTCCGCGGGCATTTTGAACAACTTCGCCAAACTCGCCGCCGCCTCTGGGACGTCGGGTCCCGACCAGTGTTTGATATTGATATAGCAACTCATAAGTTTCCCTTAATAAGAAGATTCCACTTTGGACGAAGACCGTTTGACCTTCGGAATTTTAATCAAAGATTGCGCGACTGGCGCCTGTCCGGGGTCGGCATAGCCTTCGACGATAAGAACCCCGCGCGCGTCGTCGGCCCTAATCACCACCTGCCGTCCGCGCTCTTCGTCGGGTTTCAGCGCAACGATGGCGACGCCCTTGGGAATAATCGGCATGCGAATCGACTTCGCCTGTTCCAGGGTCATGGGATCCATTTCCGCCATCTCCTCGGAAGGCGGCCACTCCGCCGTGCCAAATGTGGAGAACATCCAGTTCACAAAATCCGACGGCTTGCCCTCGGGATACACCACCAGAAAGCTCGACCGGCGAAGCTGATTTTTCGAGGCCATGTAACGGACCACACGAATCCCCTGCTCAAGGTCCGGAGGACCCGACGGACTCTCCGCGCAGGCGGTCAACCCGGCGATCAAAATGAAAAGTAGACATTTAAGCGCGAGACGGCGGGGCAAGAGCCAGGATACCCGGTCGGCAAAACCCATATTAACTGAACCGAAAATAAATTTCATCGGTTGTCCTTGTAACAAAAAAATAATGCGGTAACAAACTGGAATCGCAAGGTTAATACAAAACCCAAAAATACGCAACGACCGCCACTCGCCGTGGAGGCAGTAAGCGGAACCCTTGCGGTAAGCGCTACGGACTTGGGAGCATTTGCACCTCAAACTCTTCTACCGGGAGTTGCCCGCCTCCCCCTTGCGGAACTTGTCCTGAGCCTGTCGAAGGGGATTGGGGTGATTCTTCCACTAAAAAAATAAAACTTTCGCTGGAAATCCAAGTTAGTTTATGTTATGTTGCTTTTATGAAACAAAAAATACTAGCTCTGGACTCAAACTTCCTTTCATTGGAAAATACCATAAAATCATTTAAAAATAATGGTTTTGAAGCCTACGGAGCCTTCAGTTTCGAAGAGGCAAAGCAGAAATTTGCGAAGAAAAACCTGGATGTTTTGGCGATAAGCAATGGTTTTTTAGAAAAAATGGGTCATAAAATCATCAATAAATTAAAGGAGGCCGCTCCCGCCGTTTCCGGATTTGTTCTCCATGCCTCGCCTATAAATATGGGTTTGCGCGAAGCGTTGGATTCCAGCGGCTACGAGTGCCTGGAAAATACCGATCAACTGATGGACAAGCTCATGAGTTTGCAAACCGGTCGCCAAACCGCTGGAGAGCCGGAAACAGAATCCCAGGTCGACGCGGATTTAGTGATTGGCGACAGCTCCGCCGCGCGGGAGGCGCAAGATTTCCTGATGGCCGCCGCGAAAAGCGAGGCTCCGGTTTTTTTGGCGGGAGAAACGGGAACCGGCAAAGGACTCGCCGCGCGTTTCATTCATCAAAACAGTTCGCGGGCGGGACAGAAATTTTTGTCCGTTCACTGCGTCGGTTTGTCGGACGAATTTGTAGAACGCGAATGGTTCGGTTGCGACAGAGACGCCGAGGCCCGAAAAGAAACGCCGGGGTTGTTTGAGCGCGCCGAAGGCGGAACCCTGTTTCTGGATGAAATCGGCGACCTCTCACCGGACATGCAGGCGAAATTATTGCGCGCTCTGGAGGATCGAGAATTTCAACACGCGGGCGGTCGCAGAACTTTTGAGGTTCGCTGTCGCATCATTGTCGCGACCGGCGCGGATTTAAAATCGGCGCTGGAGGCGGGACGCTTTCGCCCCGATTTATATTTTCGTCTCAGCGCCGCGTCGATTCATCTGCCGCCGTTGCGTGAGAGGCAGGAAGACGTCCTCATGTTTGCGAGGCGGTTTTTACAGGACTTCGCCCGCGAACATGGCAAACGCGCGGAAAAGTTTTCTCCGGAAGCGGAGGAAATGTTGTCGCGCCACGCTTGGCCGGGAAACATTCGCGAATTGAAACACGCGGTCGAACAGGCGGTTCTGGCCTGTCGGGGAAAGACGGTGGAAAAAATTCCTTCGGCCTCCATGAATCCCGCCGGTAAAGGCCTTTCCTACGCCTTGCCGGAAGATATGGAATCCATGACCCTGCGCGACTTCAGAACCCGCGCGCTGGAGCAGGGGGAGCGCGTCTATCTGGAACGCTTGCTGGACCGCCACCGCGGGCACGTCTCGCACAGCGCGGAATCGGCGGGAGTCGACCGCAAAACTTTTTACCGGAAGATCCGGCAATACGGAATCGACCCAAAAGATTTTAAAAAGAAACTCGAGAAAAAATAACCATCCAATTCCAAAAACATTTTCAGAGGTAAAGGCAATGCCAGACGGCGATACTAAATTCATGACGCGGGACGAACTTTTAAAGTTGGCTAAGGAAAATGCTATTCAGGTCAAGGACTCCATCCTGACCAAGGATCTTTCAGCGCTGTTGGGAATGAAACTGGGAATCCAGATTGCTACGGAATACTCTACGTCCGCCCCCGCCAAGCCAAAACGGGACAGCGCCGATACTCGCAAGTCGCGTCCGCGCCAAACTTCCGGTCGCGGCGAGGACGCAAAGCCGCAACACAAGCGGCACGCATCCACAAAACCGCGCGCGGCTTATTCGAAACATTTAAAAGAGAGCACGGGATCTCTGCCGCCGGACGATCCCACGCGCTCCGGAGAGCTTCCCAAACCCGCCATGCTGGACCTGTTTGAGGACAAGGCGCAGGAAGCCAAGTTCGTGGTCGCGGGACCGGAAGTTCGGGACGAAGCGTTTCAGGAACCACTGTCCGATCTGCCAGAGCATTATGGCGGTTGTCTGATCGTGTTGTTGCCGCTCGACCCTTACCGGGCGCACGCGTTTTGGGAACTGCCCTGGGAAAAAATTCAACAAGCCGCCGGTTGGCTTGGCGGCGAGGATTCCACGCATCGGGTTCTTCGGGTGAACAGGATTTCCGGAGACGGTTCGGTAAAAAATAGTTACGACGTCGAAATTCATCCTCACGCGAAGAGCTGGTATTTGCGTATGGACGAACCGGGCGCCAAATTTTTCATTCAAATCGGACTCAAAAATTCTTCCGGCCAGTTTGAGTCGCTGGCGGAGTCCAACGCACTGGCTCTTCCGCCGGGGCGTCCGTCCGACCGCGTGGACGACAAATGGACGATCGCCGACGGGGAGTTCCGGAAAATTTATGCGCTGTCCGGCGGTCAGGCTTTTGGCGTCGGCGACCAGGAAGGCCGGGGCGATTCGCCGGAAAATTTGCAAGGATTTTCGTCGGGCGGTTCCCGCGAAGCCGGAAGTTTTTCCGCGTCGCGTTTTTCGTCCGCGAGCAAAAAGAAGCAGAGCGCGTTCCGGGTCGACGCTGAGTTGATCCTGTACGGTCGGGCGGAACCCGGCGACAGGGTTCGGCTTGCCGGACGCGAAATTCATTTACAGGAAGACGGAGCCTTCTCCACACGGCTGGCTTTTCCAGAAGGCGACTTGTCGCTGAAGGTCTCCGTGGAATCCACGAATGGAACACAAACCCAAAACCACGTTATCGAAGTCCGGCGCTCCTCGCTTAAAGAAGCGGCGCCGACTCTGGAGGATTGATCATGCCCAAAGGCTATCTGGCTCTCGTTTTACACACGCATCTTCCCTTCGTCCGGCATCCGGAATACGAAGAGTTTCTGGAAGAGGACTGGTTGTTCGAGGCCATCATTGAAACTTACATTCCCCTGATCCATGTGTTTGAAGGCCTGGAGCGGGACGAGATTCCTTACGGGATCACCCTCTCCCTGTCGCCCACCTTGATGGCGATGCTGGACGACCCCTTGTTGCAATTCCGCTTTCAGCGTTGGCTGGAGCGTTCCATCGAGTTGTCCTACAAGGAAATGGAGCGGACGCGCCTGGAGCCGCAAGCGCACAAGGTGGTCCAAATGTATCAGATGAAACTCGAGCGGGCGCGTGAAATTTTCGTCAACCGGTGCCGCAACAATTTGATCAACGCCTTTCGAAGGTTGCAGGAAGCGGGCAACGTTGAATTCATCACCTGCGGGGCCACGCACGGTTATCTGCCGTTCATGGCGAACAATCCAAGCGCCGTGCGCGCGCAAATCCAGGTCGCCGTTCAGTCGCATCAGAACCATCTCGGACGCAAACCGCGCGGAATCTGGCTTCCGGAATGCGCCTACTATCCCGGCGTGGAACAATTTTTGGAAGAGGCGGGGATCCGTTATTTCTTTACCGACACGCACGGCGTCCTGCACGCGGAACCTCGGCCAAAATACGGCGTGTACGCGCCGGTGGTTTGCCCCAACGGCGTGGCGGCCTTTGGACGGGACGCGGAATCCTCCAAGCAGGTCTGGAGTTCCAAGGAAGGCTATCCCGGCGATGAGAATTACCGCGATTTTTATCGCGATATCGGTTTCGACCTGGACTACGACTACATTCGCCCCTACATCGCCAGCACGGGCCAACGTAAAATGACCGGGTTCAAATACCACCGCATCACCGGCGACACGGATCATAAGGAGTATTACGATCCCGACAAAGCTATGGAAAAGGCGGCGGAGCATGCGGGAAATTTCATGTTCAACCGCGAGCGGCAAATCGAACATTTGCACGGCGTGATGGGACGGGAACCGATCGTCGTCGCGCCCTACGACACGGAACTGTACGGCCATTGGTGGTTCGAGGGACCGGACTGGCTCAACTTTTTCATCCGCAAAACCGCCTACGATCAGGACGTGTTTGAGATGACCACGCCGTCTCGTTACCTGGCCAAGCTTCCGGAACAACAGGTCGCCGCGCCGTCCGGTTCCAGTTGGGGGCATCAGGGCTACCACGATTTTTGGCTGGGAGAGAGCAACGACTGGATTTACCCGCATCTGCACCAGGGCGCCGAGCGCATGGTGGAGTTGGCGCGCAAGCATCGCAACGCCTCCGGGCTGACCGAGCGGGCGTTGAACCAGGCGGCGCGCGAACTGCTTCTGGCGCAGGCCAGCGATTGGGCTTTTATCATGGCCAGCAAAACCATGGTCGAGTACGCGGTGAAGCGCACCCGCGATCATCTGCAACGCTTCAACCGGTTGTACGATGATATCAACAACCACACGGTGCGTCCCGACTGGCTCGCGCAGGTGGAGAGCAAGGACAACCTGTTCCCTGACATTGATTTCCGCGTGTACGCCTAGTTGCCGGTTGACAGTTAAAAAATAGAAACCACAGATGGACACGGATGAACGCGGATAGAATTTAAATAATTCCTCTCCCCTCTGCGGGAGAGGGCTGGGTGAGGGGGACTTAATAAGGCCGAAGGCCTTACCTATTTTGTTTTGATAACACAATATGCCCTCCCATTTTATAACCGCGTTTATTGACGCCATCGCTAATTGACCTGATTTAACGCGGGGTTTTGCCGGGCTTTTTGTTATAATCGTTCAACTTTCAAACTAAACAACACCGGATTTTTAATCATGAAATACCTCGTCGTCCTCTGCGACGGTTTCACCGATCAGCCCATTGCGGAAAAGGACAACCAAACGCCTCTGCAACAGGCGCAAACTCCGCACCTGGACCGCCTGGTTCAAATGGGAAGAAGCGGTTCGGTTCATCCCGTTCCGGAGTCCATGCACGCCGGCGCGGACGTGGCGTACCTGTCCTATCTGGGACTCGACCCGGAAAAATATTACGCGTCGCCGGCCTGGTTTGAAGCCGAGGCCTTGTCCCTGTCCATCGAAGACGGCTGGGCGCCGTTGTGTTGCGACCTGGCGACCCTGCAAGCCAGCCACAACGACATGGTCATGAAAGACTACACGGCGGGTTATATTTCAGACCCTTCGGCGCGCACGCTGTTGGCCGCCCTGCAGGAACAAATCGTCGACGTGGACGTGCGGTTTCATTTCGGGCGCGGCTATCACAACCTTCTGGAAATCAAGGGACCGCCGTTTCCCGGCAGACTGAATCCGCCCAACGAGTTGATCGGCGAGGGCGTCCGGAAATACCTGCCGACGCAGGACGATTACAAAAGCCTGATCTTTCTCATCAATCAGGCGCAAATTATTTTGCACAATCATCCGTTAAACAAGACCCGCAAAGCCGAAGGCAAGGACTCGGCCAACACCGTCTGGCTATGGGGCAACGGCGCCAGACCGGATATTCCGGATTTTCCCGAACGGACGGGCCGGAGCGCTGCGGTCGTTTCCGGCTCTCTCCTGTTTCGCGGGATGGCCAAACTTTCGGGAATGGACGCGCCGGAAATCGAGGGCGCCAACGGCCTGGCGAATACCAATTTCGAGGCCAAGAGAGAGGCCGCGTTGGAGGAACTGGAAAAACGCGACGTCGTGTACCTGCATTTCGCCGGGGCAGAAGATCTTTCCCTGCACGGGAACTTCGACGAAAAAGTTTTGATGCTGGAGGATTTCGACCAGGACGTCATGGGTCCTTTACTCGACCGGCTGGAAAACCGAAAAGATGTTAAAATGCTTTTTGCGGGCGGCCATTTCAGTTCCGTTGCGCTGATGAAGATCGGTCGGGACGCGGTTCCCTTTATCGCGTACCCTTCGGCCCAGGGACCGGATGAAATGGAAAAGTTCGACGAAAACGTTGTCGCGTCGGGTCCCGCTCCCTTTAAAAACGGGCCGGACCTTTTGGACGCATTTTTAAAGGATCAGTTGTGAAGCGAAATCTGGTGGTGCAAAAATTCGGCGGCACGTCGGTCAAGGACGCAGAGCGCATAAAAGCCGTGGCGCAACGCATCGCCAAAACCCGCGAGTCTGGCAAGGACGTGGTGGTCGTGGTTTCGGCCATGGCGGGGGAAACGAACCGATTGTTGGATCTGGCGCGCCAGATTTCTGAAAATCCCAACCGGCGGGAAATTGATCTATTGCTGTCTTCGGGGGAACGAGTGTCCTGCGCCCTGCTCGCTCTGGCCTTGCACGAGTTGGGATGCCCGGCGGTGGCGTTGACGGGTCGGCAGATGGGATTGCTGACGGACGGGTCGCACACCCGCGCGCGCATCAAGCAAATCGACGGCGCGCGCGCCCGGAAAATCCTGCAGGAAAATCATGTCGTCGTGGTCGCCGGGTTTCAGGGAATCAACGAACAGGGCGACGTCACCACGTTGGGCCGCGGCGGGTCGGACACGTCCGCCGTTGCGCTGGCGGTGGCGCTGGACGCGGATTTATGCGAGATATATACCGACGTGAGCGGCGTGTTCACCGCCGATCCCCGTCTGGTCCCCGACGCCCGGAAACTCAATCAGGTTTCCTTTGAGGAAATGCTGGAGATGGCCAGTCTCGGCTGCAAGGTTTTGCAGATCCGCAGCGTGGAGTTTGCCAGAAATTTTAACATGCCGTTGGTTGTGCGCTCTTCCTACAACGACAATCCCGGCACCTTGATCGTCAAGGAGAATGAAAACATGGAACAACCCGTCGTCTCTGCAGTGACGTCCGATACGGACCAATCCAAAATCACCGTTTCGGGAGTTCCCGATCAACCGGGAATCGCCGCGAAAATCTTCAGCGCCCTGGCGACGGGAAACCTTTCGGTGGATATGATCATCCAAAACGTCAGCGAACAGAAGCATACGGACATTTCCTTCACGCTTCCCAAGTCCTGCGTGACGGAGGCGCGAGCGATCATGGAGGAACTGGTTCCCGAAATACATGCGGGCAAGGTGTCCTGCGCCGCCGACATTTCAAAAATTTCCATCGTCGGCGCCGGGATGCGGAGTCACCCGGGTGTGGCGGCAAAAATGTTTGAAACCCTGTCCGCCGAGAAAATCAATATCATGATGATCAGCACCTCGGAGATTCGCATCTCCTGCATCATTGAGGAACAACACACGCAACGGGCGCTGGAAAGCCTGCACAAGGCGTTTCGCCTGGAGCTGGCGGAATCGACTGAAACCGAAACGAACAAAGCGGAAACGGCCCGGGAAAGGAAGGCCGCGGGATCATGAAAAAGATTTTAATCTACGACACCACACTGCGGGACGGATCGCAAAGCGAGGACGTGTCCTTCACCGTGGAAGACAAAATCCGCATCGCCCACAAGCTCGACGAGCTGGGCGTAAGCTACATCGAAGGCGGCTGGCCGGGGTCCAACCCGCGCGACGTCGAATTTTTCAAAAAGGCGAAACATTCCAGCTTCCAAACCGCGCGCATGACGGCGTTTGGAAGCACGCGCCATCCCTCGAAAAAAGCGGAGAACGATCCCGTGCTGAAACAATTGCTCGAGGCGGAAACCGAGACGGTGACGGTGTTCGGGAAATCCTGGGATATGCACGTGACCGAGGCCCTGAACACCACCCTGGACGAAAACCTGCGCATGATCGACGAGACGGTCGCATTTTTGAAAAAAGCCGGCGTGGAGGTGATTTTCGACGCCGAACATTTTTTCGACGGCTACAAAAAAAATCCGGACTACGCCATGAAGGTGTTGAAAGCGGCGGAGTCCGCCGGAGCCGACTGGTTGGTCCCTTGCGAAACCAACGGCGGTTGCATGCCCTGGGAAGTGCGCGAAATTTTTACCATCGTCAAACAGGCCTGCTCCGTCAGGCTGGGCATTCATACGCATAACGATTCCGAAACCGCGGTGGCCAACGCCATCACCGCCGTGCAATGCGGGGCCGAGCAGGTGCAGGGCACGATCAACGGCTACGGCGAACGTTGCGGAAACGCCAATCTGATTTCCATCATCCCCAACCTCAAGCTCAAGATGGGACTGGACTGCGTTTCCGACGAGCAGATGCGGCAATTGAAAGAGGTCTCGTCCTTTGTCGACGAGTTGGCGAACAAGGCGCACTGGAACCACCAACCCTACGTCGGTAAAAGCGCCTTCGCGCACAAGGGCGGAGTGCACGTCAGCGCCATCCAGAAAAACCGGGAGACCTACGAACACATCGATCCCAAGTTTGTCGGAAATCTGCAACGCATCCTGATATCCGATCTTTCCGGCAAAAGCAGTATTTTAGAAAAGGCGCGGGAATACAATATCGACGTGAACGCCAAGGATCCGAAGATCCAGGAGATACTGGAAACGCTCAAGGCTTCCGAGAACCTCGGCTTTCAATACGAAGGCGCGGAGGCGTCGTTTGAATTGTTGATGCGCGACGCGTTGGGAGAAAAAAAAGTTTTCTTTGATTTTATCGGCTACCGGGTGATCGTCGAGAAAAGGCGGGAGGACGAAACTCCTATTTCCGAAGCGACGGTCAAAGTTCGCGTCAACGGCATTCAGGAAGTGACCGCGGCGGAAGGCAACGGTCCGGTCGCCGCTTTGGACAAGGCGATCCGCAAGGCGCTGATCAAATTCTATCCCGAACTGGAAGAGTTGAACCTGTACGATTACAAGGTGCGCATCCTGGACAACCGGCGCGGCGTGGCCTCCAAGATCCGCGTGTTGACGGAGTCGGGCGACCGGCATTCCCGCTGGGGCACCGTCGGCGTATCGGAAAACGTGATCGAAGCCAGTTGGCAAGCTCTCATCGACAGCATCCAGTACAAGCTCAACGCGTTCTCCAAGGCCAAAGAGCCTGTGTGACCCGGTCGCCTTTATCCTCTCCCCCGGTGGGGAGAGGATAAATGGAAGAATCCCCCCAACCCCCTTTGCAAGGGGGAGCCAAGCAAATGCACCGTCGCCTGTAGCGTTTCCAGTATACGTTGCTCCTACTGGCTCCGGCGCCTCGCCGGTTACATTGCGGAGCGGAGCAGGGCGCCGACGGTTTTTCTGAACAGGGCGCGCAC
>JAJDBD010000014.1 GCA_029261575.1 Nitrospinaceae bacterium
TTGACCAGCCGGTTGACCGCCGGGTTCGAGATCGAGTTCGAGCGGACCGCCGTAACAAGCGCCGGCGACCGGCAGGGCGAAGTGGAAGTGGAGCAGGGCTGGGTGGAATACCGCATCAACCGCTACTTCAACCCCCGCCTCGGCGTCGTCCTGGTCCCCTTCGGAAAATTTAATCTTGAACATTTCGATCCCATGCGGGACCTCACCGCCCGGCCCATCGCCATGCGTCGGGTGGTTCCCACCACCTGGGGGGAGGCGGGAGCCGGGTTCACGGGCGATCTTTCGCTGGGCGAACTGTTGAAAAGCGGCGGCGACTGGATGCTGGACATGAATTATCAATTTTATCTGATCAACGGATTGACCGACGCCTTTTCCGATACCGGCATGCGCGGGGCGCGCGGAGCCTTTGGGACCGACAACAATAACAACCTTGCCGCCGTGGGGCGTCTGGGTATCGTCCCCTTCGCCAACCAGGAAATCGGACTCAGCATGTATTACGGCGATTACGACGAGAACGACGGAAGCCTCTCGGGATTCGACGTCGATTGGGATTTCATTTTGGGTCCGCTGGAGCTGATCGGGGAATACGCTTTTTTTAATCCCGAAAATGGCGGCCTGCAGAACGGCAGTTCCACGCTCCGGGTTCCGGACGCCCTGCGCGGCGGCTATATCCAGGCCAACTACCATTTCTGGTTCGACGTCCTCAACGAAACTTTTCTGGGCCGGGATTTTTCAAGCCCGACGATGACCCTGGTTCTGCGCTACGGGGAGGCCAGGATCGAAGACGACGCCGACGCCGGAACGGGCGACAACGACGAAGAGCGCTGGACCGTGGGAATCAATTACCGCCCCGTCGAAGCCATGGTCTTCAAATTTGAATATCAGTTCAACGATACGAACAACGAAGCGCTGGAACGCGGCGGCAACGACGGCTTCCTGGCCTCCGTTTCCGCCGTTTTCTGATAAAACATTCAGGCTGAAACCGTGAAAAAACTTCTCCTTTTAATTTCCATTCTCCTCTTGATCGCTCCCGTTGGCCTGTGGGGTTCCGCGACGGCGGAACCCATCGCGATTGTCGTTAACGAACGGCTCGGTATCGACAACCTCAGCTCAGGCGAATTGTCCAGAATTTACAAAGGACAACTGGAAACCTGGTCGGACGGACAAAGAATCTTCGTGATCGACCGTCCTATGGACTCGAAAATCCGCGAGCAGTTTTACGGCATTGTTCTGAACGCGAGTCCAGACCATAAGTTTTTTAAACGCGGTTCTCCGGTTTCTTTCGATCCCATGATTTCAAAATCGCCCGCAATGGCCGGAAGAATGATTTCGCGAGTTTCCAACGCCATCGCTTACGTTTATTTGAGCAAGGTTAAGAAGGGCTACAAAATTCTCAAAATAGACGGACGATTGCCCACGGATAGCGACTACAAACTGGTCGGCGGCTCCTAAATCGCGCGGGCGGAGTCCGGGAAATCTTCAAATGAAACTGACGATTCAAACGAAATTGACGGCCTTGATTCTGCCCCTGGTCCTGATCCCCTTGGGCGTCATGGGATATCTTGCGTACCAGAGCGGCCAAAGCGCCCTGGAAAAAGCGATCAGCGCAAGGTTCCAGGAAATGGCCTTTCACACGATGGAGGAAATCGACCGTTATTTGCATGAAGCGACGACGGATATCCGGGCCTGGAGCGCCATGTCGGTGATGGAGAACATCAAGACCGGCGATCCCGAGAAAAAGATATCGCAAGCGCTGAAAAGGTTGAAGGCAAACCACGGGGTTTACGCCGAAATTTTTGCGATCGGTCTTGGCGGAAAAATCGTCGGTTCCAGCGATTCTTCGATGATTGGCCAGGACGTCTCGTCCGAAAAGTGGTTTCGGCAAGTCGCCCAAACGAAAAAACTTCACTATCACGATTTGAAGTTTTCCCCGCTGACGGGCGGGTTCACCATCAATTTTTTAAATCCCGTCAGGGACGTCGCGAACGAAAAGGAAACGATCGGTTATTTGTCCGCCCATTTTAACTGGAGCGAACTTTACGACGGAACCAATACGCTCAAGGTGAACGACGAAGGGCAATCTCCGTCCGGTTACGTTCTTTTGATCGACCGGGAAGGTTATGTCGTCTCCGGTCCCGATTTTATTTTCGCGGACGAGATGGGGGACGAGCGAATTTCCGAAAAGAATCTTCTCGCCCAGGGGTACCGGTCCGCGAAACTGGCGCTTGAGGGGAAAAACGACGTTCTCGTCGAAACCGATCCAACGGGAAGGAACATGCTGATTGGGTACGCCGGCTCCTCCGGATTCCGGGATTTTGAGGGATTCGGCTGGGCCTTGCTCATACTGGAAGACACGCGGGAGGCTTTCGCCCCCGTATTAAAGTTGCGCAATCAATTCGTGGTTTTGGGAGCGGTGGTGGGATTGGTCGCCGTGATATTGGGAATCACCTTTTCCAGAGGCCTGAGTTTACCCCTCCGCAAGCTGACCCGCGCCGCAAAACAAGTCGCCAGGGGCGACCTATCCCAGTCCATTGACGAGAACTCCGGCGACGAGACGGGGGATCTGGCGGAGGCGTTCAATCACATGACCCGCGATTTGAAGGAATCGCGGGACAAACTGATCTCCGCCAAGGATTACACCGAAAACATTCTCAAAACCATGATCAACTCCCTGGTGGTGACCGACCGGGATTACAAGATCGAAATGGCCAACGAGGCCACCCTGAAACTTTTGGGTTATGAGGAAAAGGAACTGATCGGGAGCCACATCGGAAAACTGTTCGGAAGCGAAAAAGGTTTGATGAACGGAACCCAGCTCGAAAAACTGCCGGAAAAAGAATTTTTAAACGCCAGGGAGACCAATTTTATCGGAAAAGACGGGCATAAGATTCCCATCCTGTTTTCCGCGGCGATCCTGAAAAGAGAAAACCGGGAGATCCAAGGGTTCATTTTCGTTTCCCAGGATATCACCGAGCGCAAGCGGGCTGAAAAAAAACTTGGCAAAATGCAGAGCCAACTTGTCGAATCGGAAAAACTGGCGGGGATCGGCCGATTGTCGGCGAGCGTTTGCCACGAAATTCTAAATCCCGTCAACATCATCTCCCTCAAAATCCAGATGATGCTGAAGAACAAGGAACTCGGCCCCAAACTCAAGGACGTCCTGGACTCGATGAGAAGCGAAGTCGAAAGGATCGTAAAGATCGTCGGTTCGTTGAACAAGTTTTCGCGCAAGGGATCATCGTCGCTGGAATCCGTGCAAATCAAGGACGAGTTGGCGTCTTCATTGGCCCTGGTGGAAAAGGATTTTGCATTGGAGAATATCAAGATTGTCAGGGATTTTGCCGAAACGTTGCCGCAAGTCCAGATCGACAAGGACGAAATCAGGCAGGTGTTTCTCAACCTCATTCAAAACGCCAAATACGCAATGGAAACCGGCGGACAGCTCGCGGTGAGCGCCAAACCGGCGGACGTCCAGGGAAGTCCTTTTATTAGAATCGAGTTCGCGGACTCCGGTTGCGGCGTCGCCAAAGAAAATCTGGACAAAATTTTCGAACCTTTTTTCACCACCAAACCGGAAATATACGGCACGGGTTTGGGGCTTTCCATCTGTTATCAGATAATTCAAAAGTTCAATGGGACCATAACCGCGGAAAGCGAATTGGGAAAGGGCGCAAAGTTTATTATCGATCTGCCCGTTCCAACGCGAACGGAATAAACCGGGGTTTTCACCCCCTCTTGTAAAGAGGGTTGGGGTGATTCTTCCTTTAAAAATTTCAATGGATGCTTTATGCGTTGCCAAAACTTGTGGAATCCCCCCGGCCCCCTTTGCAAGGGGGAGTAAAGCCTCCGGTCGTTCGTCGTCCGCCGCCGTCCACAAAATAAATTTAATTTAAATTTGACCCTTTTGAAGTCTTATAATGGATTGTTTGCAGGACTCACGATCAAAGGGAGAGGCGATGCACGGAAGAAAGAAACTGACGCTGGAAAATTTCATGCAGGGCCTGGCGCGCAGAAACCCCAGGCAATTTGAATTCCATCAGGCGGTGGAGGAGGTCGCCGCCTCCGTCATCCCTTACATCCTCCAGCATCCGGAATACATGAAGGCGCGGATTCTGGAGCGCATGGCGGAGCCGGACCGCACCATCATTTTCCGCGTGGTGTGGGAGGACGACCAGGGTGGTATCCACGTCAACCGCGGCTACCGCGTGCAATTCAACAACGCCATTGGACCCTACAAGGGCGGCCTGCGATTTCACCCCACGGTGAATTTGAGCATCCTGAAATTCCTGGGCTTCGAGCAGACTTTTAAAAACAGCCTCACCACCCTCCCCATGGGCGCCGCGAAAGGCGGGGCCAACTTCAATCCCAAAGGCAAATCCGATCGCGAGGTCATGCGCTTCTGCCAGTCGTTCATGACTGAACTGCACCGGTACATCGGTCCCAACGTCGACATTCCCGCAGGCGATCTCGGCGTCGGCACCCGCGAGATCAGCTACATGTTCGGCCAGTACAAGCGCCTGGAGAACGAATTCACCGGGGTCATCACCGGCAAGGCTCTGGAATACGGCGGGAGCTTTGTGCGCCGCGAGGCGACGGGATACGGGTGCGCCTACTTCATGCAACAGATGTTGCACCAGAAAGGCGACTCCGTCGAGGGGAAAACCTGCATCGTTTCCGGGGCCGGCAACGTCGCCCAACACACGGCGGAAAAGTTAATTGAACTGGGCGGCAAGGTGATCGCCATGTCCGACACCAGCGGCTTCATTCACGATCCCGAGGGGATCGATCAGGAAAAGTTGAATTTCATCATGGACTTGAAAAACAGAAAACGCGCGTCTATCGCCGAATACGCCGAAAAGTTTAAAAGCCAATATTATCCCAATCAAAAACCCTGGAGCGTACCCTGCGATCTGGCCTTCCCCTGCGCCACGCAAAACGAGATCGACGAATGCGCCGCGCAGGAATTGGTCAAGAACGGTTGCATCGGCGTGGCCGAAGGGGCTAACATGCCCACCCTCAAGGAAGGCGTCAACGTTTTCCAGAACGCGAGAATTCTTTACGCGCCCGGCAAGGCCTCGAACGCCGGCGGCGTGGCGGTTTCCGGCCTGGAGATGACGCAAAACATCATGCGCCTGAACTGGAACCGGGACGAGTTGGAAGCCCGACTCAAGGACATCATGCGCCAGATCCACCAGAAATGCCTGTACTATGGTCAGGAAGAAGACGGGCGCATCGACTACGTCCGGGGCGCCAACATCGCCGGGTTTAAAAAAGTGGCCGACGCCATGCTGGCCTACGGAACGATTTAACCCGCCAGGCAAGCGCCTGGAGGCGGTAGGCGCGACTTATATGGCGAGAACCCAAGCTTATACATTAGGTTTGCAAATCAATATTGCCCTAACGGCGAGTGGGTTGCGTTCCCGCCAATGAAAATCACGCGCGTCTCGCTCCTGATCGTTTTTCTGCTGGTCGCCTTTGCGTTTGACGAGGCGTCTGCCAAACCCACCGCCAAGCCGCCGCTTTACAACCAACTCCGCTACGAAGAAAACTACGAGTATCTGAAAAGCTCCGAATTAAAAACCGGTCCTCTCGATTCGATCAAATATATTCCCTTCGATAAAAACGGCAAGACCTGGCTGACGCTCGGCGGGGAAACCCGGCAACATTACGAGTTCATTGACAATAACAACTGGGGCGCCGGGACGCAGGACGGCGACGGCTATTGGCTCCAGCGCTACATGCTCCACGGCGACCTGCATCTGGGCGAGCGCCTGCGCGCCTTCGCCCAGTTCAAGAGCAACTTTGAAACCGGCCGCCGGGGCGGACCCCGCGGGGTGGACCAGGACGATTTCGACCTGCACCAGGCATTCGTCGATTACCGCCTGAAGGTTGGACCGGACGCCTCGCTGACGTTTCGACCGGGCCGGCAGGAAATCATCTTCGGCTCGCGCAGATTCATCAACTACCGCGAGCGGCCCAACGTCCGGTTCAGTCATGACGGACTGCGCCTGATCCTCCAAACCCCGCGCTGGCACGTGAGCGCCGTCGCCACGCATCCCGTTGAGGTCGACCCCGGCGTTCTGGACGACGACGGCGAGGACCGGCAAACTTTCTGGAGTTTGTATTCCGTGCGCAAGAGCCTGCCCATACCCTTTCCCGCCAACGCCGATTTTTACTACATGGGAATCGAAAGACAGCAAGCCGTTTTCGACCAGGGGGTGGGAGACGAAACCCGGCACGCCGTCGGGACCCGCCTGTGGGGAAAGGCCGGCGGATGGGATTATAATTTCGAGTTCATGTACCAGTTCGGAACCTTCGGCGCGGCGGATATACGCGCCTGGACCGCCGCCTCCAATACCGGCTACACGGTTCCGATCAAAACCTGTTCTGTTCGATTCAGTCTGCGCGCTGAAGCCATGAGCGGCGACGACGACCCGACGGATTCCGAACTCAACACCTTCAATCCGTTCTTCCCCAGAGGCAAGCACATCAGCCAACTGGCCGCCTCGGGACTGATGAACCAGATTTATCTGAAACCGCAACTGGATTTTAAATTTGGCAAACCCTGGTCGCTCACGATAGGCAACCTGTTCCTGTGGCGGCAAAGCGCGGACGACGGATTGTACAGCATCGGTAACGGACTGCTACGAACCGGCGCGCTGAGCGACAAACTCTACGTTGGCCATCAACCGGAAGTGGAATTAAAATGGCAGATCAACCGCCATCTCGCCTGGAAGGCCATCTTCAACTACTTTTTCGCCGGACCGTTTTTGAAGGAAACCCCGCCCTCCGGCGACGTCGCCTACCTCGGTTCCATGGCCACTTTCGTTTTTTAAGCCACCTGGGTGCGATTGATTGGTACCGCATCAGCGTGGAGACAGGGCAGACTCGGAACGGCGAATACTGTTGGGCTGGCAACGCCCTGTATTCCCTCTGG
>JAJDBD010000015.1 GCA_029261575.1 Nitrospinaceae bacterium
CGCGAGGCCTCGAAAACGTCCTCCAATTCCGTTAAGTCCTACCTTCCGCAGGACGTGTATTTTGACCTCAATCGCGACGAATTTGCGGACAAGGTGGCCGAGAGGATGTGCAAGGTTTTGGAAAACGCCGTTTATAAAGTCGTGGACCGGCAAGTGGCCGGGCTGTCGGAGAGCATCCTGCGGGCGACGATTGAAATCATCCGCGAGGCGGCGCCCCGGGTGGCGCGGGAAGTGATCCGGGAAGAAATTAAAAAGATCCGCGACGACGGTTGAAACTTAACGCCCGCCTTTGGCAGAGAGCGTTTTGCGTAAGGCGAAATTTTTGGTTCAGAACGTATATTAAAGAAAATCGGAAGGCCTTCGGCCTCGTGAAATCCCCCTCACCATGTCCTCTCCCCCGGTGGTGAGAGGAATAAAGAGAGGCGTTGCTTCAGGTTTAGCGCGGCTTTGAGGCGCGGCCTCGAACAAAAATCTTAAATGACTCCTCTCCCTTGAGGGGAGAACTCACGGAGTTACGGGCTGGGTGAGGGTGTTAATGACTTAACCTTATTTCCGTTCAAGGTCGACTTATGCAAAGCGCTTTCGCGAAACGGTTTCCGTAGGAAGCCCGGCATTTTTTATTTGCCCTGCGCGCTGGCGTATATTATAACGGCCCTGTTTCACAAACCCCGTTCCTCCCTAACGTTTAGAAAATTAGAAAAATTGATTGAGTCCGTATGATTGAACTGGATAAAAAATACGACCCGCATGCGGTCGAAGAAAAATGGAACCGCTTCTGGCTGGACAACGGGTTTTTCCGCGCCGATGAAACCAAGGACGGCAAACCGTATTCCATCGTTATTCCGCCGCCCAATATCACGGGATCGCTCCACATCGGCCACGCCTTCAATAACACCCTGCAGGATATCCTGACGCGCTGGAAACGGATGCAGGGATACAACACGCTGTGGCAACCGGGAACCGACCACGCGGGCATCGCCACGCAAAACGTGGTGGAACGCCAACTGCGCGCCGAAGGTTCCGACCGCGAGACGCTGGGCCGCGAGGCCTTTGTGGAACGGGTCTGGAAGTGGCGGGAGGAATCCGGCGGAACCATTGAGCATCAATTGAAGATGCTTGGGTGTTCGCTCGACTGGGAGCGGAATCGCTTCACGATGGACGACGGCCTGTCCCGCGCGGTGCGCGAGGTGTTCGTGACGCTGTACGATGAAGGCCTGATATACAAGGGCGATTACATCATCAACTGGTGCCCGCGTTGCCGCACTGCCTTGTCCGACCTGGAGGTGGAGCATGAGGAACGGCCGGGGCATTTGTACCATATCCAGTATCCGTTGACGGACGGCAACACGGTTTTGACCATCGCGACCACGCGACCGGAAACGATGTTGGGCGACACGGCGGTGGCGGTCAACCCGGACGACGAACGCTACCGGAGCCTGAAAGGTCAAAGCGCCGTGCTTCCCCTGATGAACCGGGAGATTCCAATCATCGAGGATTCCTATGTTGATACCGGGTTTGGCTCCGGCGCATTGAAGGTCACGCCCGCCCACGATCCCAACGATTTCGAAATCGGGCGTCGCCACAACCTGGAACTGATCAACGTGATGAACCCCGACGGGTCGATGAACGAAAACGCGGGCCGATACAATGGAATGGACCGGTACGAGTGCCGCAAGGCGTTGATCGGGGAATTGACCGAACAGGGATCGCTCGTCAGGACGGAAGAGATCGCGCATTCGGTGGGCCTTTGCTATCGGTGCAGAACGGTCGTCGAACCCTACGTTTCCAAACAGTGGTTCGTGAAGGCCAAGCCACTCGCAGAGCCGGCCATGGAAGCCGTGCGTACCGGCGCCACAAAAATCGTTCCCAAATTCTGGGAGAACACTTATTTCGAATGGATGGAGAACATCCGCGACTGGTGTATTTCTCGCCAAATCTGGTGGGGTCACCAAATCCCCGCCTGGTACTGCGAGTGCGGAGAAATGATCGTCGCCCGCGAGACGCCTCCGTCCTGCCCAAAATGCGGAGCGGAAAAACTGGAGCAGGAAAGCGACGTTCTGGACACCTGGTTCAGCTCCGCCCTGTGGCCCTTTTCCACGCTGGGCTGGCCGGAGGAAACGGAGTCGCTGAAACGCTACTACCCCACCTCGGCGCTGTGCACGGGATTCGACATCCTGTTTTTCTGGGTGGCGCGGATGATGATGATGGGGCTCAAGTTTCGCGGCGAGGTTCCTTTCCACACGGTTTATATTCACGCCCTCATCCGCGACGCCGACGGGCAGAAGATGAGCAAGACCAAGGGCAACGTCATCAATCCGTTGGACATGATGAAAGAATACGGCACCGACGCCCTGCGCTTTACGTTGGCCGCCTTCGCCGCGCAGGGGCGGGACATCAAGCTGTCGGAGGAACGCATCTCCGGCTACAGAAATTTTTGCAACAAGTTGTGGAACGCCTCGCGCTTCGCGTTCATGAACCTGCAGGACTACGACGGAACCTGCGAACTGGACGCCGCGAAAACCGACCGGACGCTGGCGGACCGGTGGATATTGAGCCGTTTCAACGAGTGTTGCCGCAGTCTGGATGAGTCGCTGGAAAATTTTAAATTCGACCAGGCGGCGTCCACGATTTACAAATTCATCTGGAACGAGTTTTGCGACTGGTACATCGAGCTTTCCAAACCGCGCCTGTTTGCCGAGGGTTCCCAAAAGCGCGGCGCTCAAAACGTTCTGGTCCATGTGCTGGAATCCAGCTTGCGGATGTTGCATCCCATCATGCCTTTCATTACGGAAGAAATCTGGAAGCAGTTGCCCGGCGCCGGAGAAACCATCATGCGCGCGCCGTTTCCCGAATACGACGAATCGCGGCGCGACCTGGAGGCGGAGCGCGAGATGGGGCGGGTGATGGACGCGGTGACGGGCGTGCGCAATATTCGCGGAGAGATGAACATCAACCCCGGCGCAAAGCTCACGGTTTTGATCAAAACGGACAATCCGGAAATCGTCGCGACGCTCCAAAAACATTCCTCTTACATTACGGAACTCGCCAAAGTCGGGGAGCTTACAATCGACCCGCAGGCCGAGAAACCGGAAGCTTCCGCCTCGGCGGTTCTGGAGGAAATGGAGGTCTTCGTTCCGCTGGCGGGTTTGATGGATTTTGGCGAAGAACGGAAACGGGTCGAAAAAGAGTTGAAAAAAATTGAAAAAGACCTCATAGTTTTAGGTAGGAAACTTTCCAATCAGGATTTTGTAAAAAAAGCGCCTCCCCAAGTTATCGAGAAAGACCGGGAAAAACGACAGGTCCTTTCCGAAAAGCAATCCAAACTGCTTTTGCACTTTAAGAAGATTGAGGCGCTTGGTTAAGCAAACCTCTAAA
>JAJDBD010000016.1 GCA_029261575.1 Nitrospinaceae bacterium
GGCAACGCCCGGGGGTAACGGTTGACGATTGAGAAGTTAGTCTCAACTTGAATCCCAACTTGTCGACTATTCTTGATTGCATCCAAGATGCAAGCTCACCTTAATTTGTAGCGTAACCAATAAGCTACACTATCTGCCTCCGGGGGCTTCCCCGGCGGCGGCGCCTCGGGAAATGATTTCCCGCGCCAGATCCATATAAGCCTCCGCTCCCTTGGACCGATTGTCGTACAAAGCGACCGGCAGGCCGTGGCTGGGCGCCTCGCTCAGGCGCACGTTGCGGGGGATGATGGTCTTCAATAAATATTTGCTGAAATACTGTTCCACCTGCTCCTTGACCTGGGCAGCCAGCAGGGTGCGCCCATCGTACATGGTGATCAGAACCCCTTCCACCTTGATTTCCGGATTGAGCGATTGCTTGACCAGCTTCAGGGTTTTGAGCAAATGACTGAGTCCCTGAAGCGAATAGTATTCGCTCTGCATGGGGATCAACACGGAATGCGATGCGGACAAGGCGTTCAGGGTCAGCAGGCCCAGCGCGGGCGGGCAGTCGATGATCACGAAATCGAATTCGCTTTCCACCCCGTTCAACGCTTTTTGGAGTTTTTTTTCCCGATGCTCGGCCTGGACAAGTTCAATCTCCGCTCCGGAGAGGTCGACGCAGGAGGGGATGATTTTTAAATTTTTCACTCCGGTGGCGTGTGTGGCCTCGTGACGCGTAGCGTTTTCCAGGATCAGGTCGTACAACCCTTTTTGTCCGTCTTCGAGCGAGACGCCGAGGCCGCTGGAGGCGTTGCTTTGCGGATCGGAGTCGACCAGCAGGACCCGTTTGCCGGACAAGGCGAGACCAGCGGCGAGGTTGATGGCGGTGGTGGTTTTACCGACGCCGCCTTTCTGGTTGGCCACGCTGATGATTTTTCCCATTGGAGACCTTTACTATAATATTCACGCAAAAATACCATAGAAACGGGTTGACCGCTAGAGAAAGAAACCGGCGATGGCGCTGGGGCCAATAGTAAAATAATTCCTCTCCCTCGACGGAAGAGGACATAGGTGAGGGTGAAATCTTTTAATCTGCCTCCGGGCGCTTGCCCGGCTGGTGTTCCACGTGGAACACCGGGCAACTCCCGGTGGAAGAGTTTGGGGCGCAAACTCACTGTTGCCTGTAGCATTTTCCAAAAACGTTACACTAACTGGCCCCGGCGCCTTCGCCGGTTATAAATCGCAATCCTGACCGGGAGATTTAAAGACCATCAGGCACGACTCGACGCCGTAGAAACTTTGCAACTCAAAATCCTGCGACCATTTTAGGAGGGTGGGGGCGGCGCGATCCTCATCCAAATCCGGAGTCTCGGTGCCAGGTTCCTTTTTAACGATGATCTCTCCGCCGGATTTCAAAAAAGGCGCGCCCCATTGCAGACACTGGGCGAGCGGCGCCACGGCTTTGAACACAACCTGGTCGAACCGGCCGCGAAACTCTTCGTCATCGACCAAATCCTCGACCCTCGAATTGAAAACTTCCGTCTTCGGCGAATCCAACGCTCCGACGACGGCCTCTAGGAAACTGCACCGTTTCCGGCGGCTCTCCACCAGGGTCAGGTCGATTTGCGGGAGGACAAATTTCAAAGGCAGGCCGGGAAACCCGGCCCCGCTCCCGATATCCAGAATTTTTCCGTCGGGCAAAACCGCGCGCGCGTATTGCAGGGAATCAAACACATGGCGGCGCAGAACCTCGATGGCATCCTTCTCCGCCGTGAGTCCGATTTTAGCGTTCCACTTTTCCCAGACCGCGAGATAGCCGGCAATACGTTCTGCGGCGGACTCGCCGTCGTCGGGCAGGGCCAGCGCCAACCGGGGATCGTTCAGGATTTTGAGGATTTCGGATTTCAATATATTGGGGAACTGGCAGACAGCAGTTAACAATAATCCGTTGACAGTTGTCAGTTTAAGGAAAGCTATTCAAACACAAACATCTGCCCCAGGCGCTTGCCTGGTGTTTCACGTGGAACATCGGGCAAGCGCCAAGGCCGGTGTTCATATGTCAGGCTGAGCTTGTCGAAGCCCGCGCCCTTTACCTGGTTCGCCCTTCGGCAGGCTCAGGGTGACAAATGTGGAGGTTGTCAGTGTTTATCCGTGTTCATCGGTGGTTCCCATTACTTTACCAAATTCCTCGGTCAGCAGGGGAACGACCTCCAACGCGTCGCCTACAATCCCATAGTCCGCCACCTCGAAAATCGGGGCGTGCGGGTCTTTGTTCACGGCGACGATGCACTTGGACGAAGACATCCCGGCTAAATGTTGCACCGCGCCGGAGATCCCGCAGGCAATGTAAAGGTTGGGCGATACCGTGCGCCCCGTCTGCCCCACCTGGTTGGAATAGGGCCGCCAGCCGTCGTCCACCACTGGACGACTCGCTCCCACCGCGCCTCCGATGGTATCGGCCAACGCCTCCAGCAATTTGAAATTTTCCGGAGCCTGCATGCCCATGCCGCCGGAGACGACAATCGCCGCTTCCGTAACGTCCCGCCGTCCGGTTTCCATGACCACTTCTTTAAGTTTTAGCGTCTGCGCGCCGTCGGGCAAATCGACGTCGACGCTTTCCGTCTCGCCGCTTCGCGAGGAGTCCGCCGGACCGCGAAACACATTGGGACGCAGGGTGGCAATATGCGGCGGCGCTCCGGTGAAAGCCAACGTCGCATAGGCCTTTCCCGCGTACACGGGCCGCCGGACGCGAAGCTCTCCGTCCGAAAAATCCAACCCGACGCAGTCGGCGGCCATGCCGACGTCCAGCGCGGCGGACAGGGCAGAGGCCAACTCCTTGCCATGGATGGTGGCGGGTAGGAGAACGAGGTCGGGCGCATGTTTTTTAATCTGCGGTACCAGAGCGACCAGCGCGTT
>JAJDBD010000017.1 GCA_029261575.1 Nitrospinaceae bacterium
TTGAGTTCGCTCATGAACTCGTTGACGTCCTTGAAGGAGCGGTAAACCGAGGCGAAACGGACGTAGGCGATTTCGTCCAGGTCGTATAATTCCCTGACCACGCGCTCGCCCACGGACACGGCGGAGATTTCCTTTTCGCCCAGGTCCTGAAAATATTTTTCCACCCGGTCGATCAGGGCTTCGATCTGCTCAATACCGATCGGGCGTTTCTGACAGGCCTTTTCCACGCCTTCCATTATTTTCCCGCGATCGAATTCTTCCCTCCTGCCGTCGCGCTTGATCAAATAGACGACGTTTTTTTCAATCCGCTCGTAGGTGGTGAAGCGTTCGGAACAACTCAGGCATTCGCGGCGGCGGCGGGTGACATTGCCCTCCTTGTTGGTTCTGGAGTCGATGACTTTGTTTTCAAGATTGGTGCATTGGGGACACTTCATGGAAGATCAATTCCTGACGGCCAGTTCTTCATATAAAGGAAATTGATCGCAAAGCTCTCTCACTTTTTGGCAGGTTTTTTCCTGATGATCGGAATCGTCCAGGCGCTGAAGCGTCTCGTGGATCATGCCCGCGATGACGCGCATTTCCGCCTCTTTCATCCCGCGGGTGGTGAGCGCCGGGGTCCCGATGCGCATCCCGGAGGTGACGAAGGGACTCAGGGTTTCGAAGGGAACGGTGTTTTTGTTGACGGTGATTCCCGCCTTGTCCAGGGCTTCCTCGGCGGCTTTGCCCGTGACGCCCTTGTTGGTCAGATCGACGAGGATCAAATGGGTGTCCGTCCCGCCGCTGACGATTTTATAATCGTAACTCTTCAGGCCTTCGGCCAAAGCCTGGGCGTTGGCGACGACCTGTTTTTGATACTCGACGAAATCCGGTTGCAGGGCTTCCTTGAAGCCCACCGCCTTGGCGGCGATGACGTGCATGAGCGGGCCGCCCTGGATGCCGGGGAAAATTCGTTTGTTGATTTCCCTGGCGGATTCCGCCGGGCATAAAATCAGCCCGCCGCGCGGTCCGCGCAAGGTTTTGTGCGTGGTGGAGGTGACGAAATCCGAGTACGGCACGGGCGACGGATAAATTTTCGCCGCGATCAATCCGGCGGGATGCGCCATGTCGGTCATGATTTTCGCGCCCACCTCGTCGGCGATTTCGCGAAATTTTGCCGCGTCGATAATGCGGGAATACGCGCTGGCGCCAACGATGATCATTTTCGGTTTGTGCTCGCGCGCCTTTTTGGCGACGTCGTCGTAATCGATGAGCTCGGTCTCTTTTTTCAATCCGTAGGACACGCAATTGTAGGTGTACCCGGAAAAATTGACAGGGCTTCCATGCGTGAGGTGCCCGCCGTGGGACAGATCCATACCCAAAAAAGTTTCGCCGGGCTTCATGACGGCATGATAAACCGCCATGTTGGCCTGGGAGCCGGAATGGGGCTGGACGTTGGCATGCTCCGCGCCGAATAATTCTTTTGCGCGTTCGATGGCCAGGTCCTCGGCGACGTCAACGTGCTTGCAACCGCCGTAATACCGCTTTCCGGGATACCCTTCGGCGTACTTGTTGGTCATGACGGAACCAAGGGCTTCCAGCACCGGCCGACTGACAAAATTTTCCGAGGCGATCATCTCCAGGGTGTTGGATTCGCGTTCCACTTCTCCGGCGATGGCTTGCGCGATTTCAGGGTCGTATTGGGATAAGAGCGACAATTTATAATTCTCCCTTGCTTAAAATGGCGTTTATATCTTTAATTTTATCCAGACGGCGCTGATGCCTGCCGCCTTCGAATGGAGTGTTCAACCAGGTGGAGAGAATCGCCTGAGCCAGTCCCATGCCCACCACTCGCGCTCCCATGATCAACACGTTGGAGTCGTTATGCTCGCGGCATAAGCGGGCGGTATAGACGTCGGAGCACAAGGTCCCGCGAATTTCTGGAAACCGGTTGACGACGATAGACATCCCCACTCCCGTCCCGCACATGACGACGCCGCGGTCGGCCTCCCTGGTCGCAATCGCCTGGGCCAAACGGACGCCGTAATCCGGATAGTCCACGGAGTCGCCGTTTTCCGGACCCAGATCGTTGATCACACGTCCGGACTGGATCAAATATTCTTTCAGGCTTTCTTTAAGCTCAAATCCGGCGTGGTCGGATGCGATCGCCAGTTTTTCTATGGGCTGTTGCATGGGGAAAGTTTTTTAAACAGGTTGTTGGATGGCGGCGCGGAAATCTCAAAATCCGCTAAAAGACCTGTGGGAAAGAAACGCTTTCAATCCTACGTCAAGGCGATTGAGGGTATGATATCCATGCGCCTTTAATGGATAGTAAGAGACGCGGCGTACCTTGTCAACTTAATTAAAGAGGTTTTAGATTGCCGTTTAAAAACAAAATTTTTGGGGTTCCCTGGGGCTTTAAATTTCCGGTTTTTGTGCTTCTGGGATATTTTTTTGCGGTCTTTCCCGCTGTTCATTTTTTGTTCCGCGACCCGCCCTGGGTTCCGAAATATGCTTACCAGCTATATTTTTTCCTGGCGCTACTCCTGATTGGCGCCACGCAAAAAATATCGCCCGGCGACTTGGGTTTTGGTGGAAAAAATGTAAAACGAAATTTGCTGATCGGAGGCGTTTTAGGAATCTCCGTCGCCTGCGCCCTGCCCTTTATAGACTGGTTGGTCGACGCAACGAGACTTTCCAGTCAGGAATTGTTTTCCCAAGCGGCAAATCGTCCGGTCGGCGATCCCCTGGGCTTTTTGGATGTGGTTTATTTAATTCTGGTCGTGCCCGTAATCCAGCAATTTTTTCTAACCGGATTTATTTCCCGAACGCTGTTGGCGAAATTTGAACCTTTGAATGCCATTTGTATTTCCACTCTGATCTTCACATTGGCGCATTTCAATTTCCATCTGGGAACCTTGCTATTGGGAGCAATCTCCGTCTGCCTTTTTTACGCCACCAAATCAATTTATCCCTCCCTCCTGTTTCATATGGGATGCGCGGTGAGTTGGATCCTCTTGATCAAGGTTTATCCCCGCCTGATAACCATATTTATATTTCTTTTTTAAAATTTAAACTTTTCAACTTGGTCTTAAATGCTAAGTCTAATTTTTTCAATATTTTATAAAAATAATTGGAATATTTTTGATTTGACAACGACCTATTAAATTAATTATGATAATTATTATCACAAATTAATTTCTACAGGTCTTGTTGGATCATGAAGTCCCCGGTTGTGGAACAGGATGAAATTATTTGCCAGTGTTTCCAGGTCAAGGAAAGCGTCATCCGCGCCGCGATAGAAGCCAACAACCTCACCAGGATTGAACAAGTCACCAAATCCTGCGAGGCAGGCGGCGGTTGTCACTCCTGCCACATCCTCATTCAATTATTTATAGATCAACACCGTCACCTCACCCATCCAATGGAAGAATTGGTGAGCGAGCACGCTAAAAAAGTCAGCAAGAAGGGAATCCTCAGCCGCTTCTTTGCAAAAATGGCCGGCAATGGAAACCAGCATTAACCTCCCATATTCTCTCCCCCTCCGCCGAATCGTTTTTTCTTTTTTGCCTTCCCATAACAAGTTAAACTTCCAATCGCATACCGTTGTTTATAATTGAACTTGAAATACAGGGACCGTTTTGAGCGCGTCGCGTAAAAACAAATCCAATATAAAAAAACGCATCGCCTATTTCGATTGTTCCTCCGGGATCAGCGGAGACATGATCCTGGGCGCCCTGGTCGACCTGGGCGTGGATATAAAAAAAATCCGCGCGGGACTAGGCAAGCTCGACCTCAAAGGCTATCAGCTAAAATCGCGGATCGTGAAACGGGGAATGATTTCCGGGGTGAAGGTCGACGTTGCGACGCCTAAAAAGAAATCCAGCGACCATCATCGCCATTCCCACCGGGCGTATTTGGATATCAAAAAATTGATTAACGATTCCGCCCTTTCGCCAACTGTAAAATCCCACGCCGACAAAGTATTTCAAAATATCGCCCGAGTCGAGGCGGCCATCCACCGCGTCCCGGTTTCCAAAATTCATTTTCACGAAGTGGGGGCCGTCGATTCCATCGTCGATATCGTGGGCGGCGTGTTGGGACTGGAACTTTTGGGCGTGGACGAAATTCACGCCTCGTCGATCAATACCGGAGAGGGAACGGTGCAATGCGACCACGGGTTAATGCCCGTCCCCGCCCCCGCCACGTTGAAACTGCTGGAGGGAGTTCCCTGTTACTCCAGCGGCGAAAAGCAGGAACTGGCGACGCCGACGGGGGTCGCCATGATCGCGCATTTCGCCAGGAGTTTTGGGTCTATGCCGGAGATGACGGTTTTGAAATCCGGCTACGGAGCGGGGACGCATGTCACGGAAAAATCCCCCAACCTCCTGCGGATCATCGTTGGTGAAACGGAGGGAGGCGGCGAAAACGAGTCCGTGTACATGGTGGAAACAAACATCGACGACATGAACCCGGAGCTGTACGAACATGTGATGGACCAACTGTTCGCGTTGGGCGCCGCCGACGTATTTTTTACGCCCATCCAGATGAAAAAGAATCGCCCGGCGACCCAGGTCAGCGTTCTGGTTTCCGGCCAACTGCGCGACCGCGCGATTGAAACCCTGCTTGCCGAAACTTCCACCTTTGGCGTGCGCTGTTACCGCGTCGACCGGACCATACTGGATCGGGAATTACGGAAAATAAAAACGCCGATGGGAATGGTAACGGTGAAGGTGGGAATGAAGGATGGGCGCGTCCTGCACACAACGCCGGAATACGAGGATTGCAAAAAAATTGCCCACAGGAAAAACCTCCCCCTCAAAAAAGTCTACGAGGAAGTTTTGAATTGCATTAAATAATATTCTTTTGATAAGAAAAAGCGTTGCCGTCAAAAACTCGACTCGTCTTAATCAGTCTTCCAATTGGTATCGTCCTCTTTTCCGGGCGCCCACAAAAATTCGGGTTCGGATAGGTTTTTAGACGACCAGCGGGCCAGGACAAACAGGCAATCGGATAGCCGGTTTAGATAAGGCACGTCCCACTCCCCCACCGTTTCCTCTTCCCTCAAATCCAGCGTCCGCCGCTCGGCCCTCCGGCACACCGTCCGCGCCTGATGCAAAAAGGCGGTAACCGGACCGCCTCCCGGCAACACAAAGCTCTTTAACGCGGGCAAATTCGCGTTCAAAACGTCAATAACGTCTTCCAGCCATTGAATATTCTTCTCCGTAATGGATGGTCCCTTTTTATTTGCTTTATCCGGCGACGTGGCCAATTCGCTTCCCAGGTCGAACAATTTCTGCTGGATCCCCTGCAGGAT
>JAJDBD010000018.1 GCA_029261575.1 Nitrospinaceae bacterium
CGGCGGCGGGTTGCGCCGCAACCATTACGACGGCTGGAACTCCAGCATGGCCTCGCATCGACCTTACTACGGACCCAACAACCAGTTCGGCACCAACGGCTCCTACACGCAAAAGGCCAAACCCGCCTTTTACGCCAAAAGGAAAGCCCGCAAGGCGCGGTCGTCAAGCCGCTTTCAGAATAAAATCAAAAACCGTACCGGACGCAGTAAAAACACCTTCCGCAGTCGCGGTTTCAGCTTTGGAAAATAACCATGTGGCTTGATCAACTCATCACCGGTATCGTTTACCTGCTGTCGTCGATGGTCGTCTTCCTCGTCGGGCACAAGGCATTTTCTATGTGCCGCAAGGGTTACGATATCCAGAACGAACTGGTGGAAAAAGACAACGCCGCCTTCGCGCTGACGCTCTGCGGCTACTATCTCGGGCTGATCTTCGCCATCGGCGGCGTGGTTTCCGGTCCGTCGCACGGGCTGACGGAAGACCTTATCGACATGGCCGTCTACGGCCTGCTCGCCATACTGCTCCTCAATATTTCGGCGATGATCAACGACCGCTTCATCCTCTCCGAATTTCAGATCCACAAGGAAATCCTCGAAGACCAGAATTGCGGAACCGGCGTGGTGGAATTCGCCGTGTTCGTCGCGTCCGGACTCAACATCTTCGGCGCCGTCAGTGGAGAGGGCGGCGATATAACCACCGCGCTGGGATTCTGGGCGGCAGGCCAACTGGTCCTCATCGTCATCGCGCGCTATTACAACATGATGACCAGTTACGACGTGCACGAGCACATCGAAAAAGACAACGTCGCCGTCGGCGTCGGCTTTGCCGGAGCCATCCTCGCCGTGGGCAACCTGTTGCGCGCCGCCTCCGCGGGAGATTTCGTTTCCTGGCAGGAGAACATGCTCGAGTTCGCGGGCTTCCTCGCCATCGCGCTGGTCCTTCTTCCGGCGATGCGAGCGGTCACCGACCGCATCCTGCTTCCTGGCCGCAGTCTGGCGGACGAATTGGTCAATCAGGAAAAACCCAACCTGGGCGCGGCCTTCATGGAAGCCGCCTCCTACGTCGGAGCCTCCTTCCTCATCACCTGGTGCGTCTGACCAGTCCGGGTCCGTAAACATGGAACCGACGCCAGACGCAACGTCGAAATCCTCCCCGCTCAGCCGAACTCTCAAGCTCTGCCTGTTCGCCACCGGGTGCGCCGCCATCGTCACCGAATACACGCTCGCCACCCTCGCCAGCTACCTGCTCGGCAACGCGATTTTTCAATGGACCGCCGTCATCTCCCTCATGCTCTTCGCCATGGGACTGGGCAGTCGCATGAGCAGAAAACTGATCGGCTTTTTGCTCGACCGCTACGTGATCACGGAAATCTGCCTGTCCCTGTTGTGCGCTTTTTCGGCAATTTTCTGTTACTGGGTCTCCGCCTACACGCAGAACACGAACCTGATCATCTACGCCGTCTCCTGCCTCGTCGGATTTTTCATCGGACTGGAAATCCCGCTCATCACCCGCATCAACGACGACTACGAACCCCTGCGCGTCAACATCTCCTCGGTGATGGAATTCGATTTCTACGGCGCCCTGGCGGGCGGCGGATTGTTCGCCTTTGTTCTCCTGCCCTTTCTCGGACTCACTTACACGCCCATTTTACTGGGCGCGCTCAACCTGGCGGTCGCCACGTTGATTCTCTGGAAATTTTCCAATCTCCTGAAATGGCCGAAGTCTTTGCGCCGGGCGTTCGCCGCGTCCCTGGCGGTTATTATTCTCGCCGGGGCCGTCGCCAAACCCATCGTCCTGTTCGGCGAGCAAAGCAAATACAAGGATAAAATCGTTTACGAGGAACAAACCCGCTACCAGAAAATCGTGATCACGCAATGGAAGGACGACTACTGGTTGTTCCTCAACGGCGGGACGCAGTTCAGCACTTACGACGAAGAACGCTATCACGAACCGCTCGTGCATCCCGCGCTCAGCCTCGTCCAGGAACGCGAGGACGTTTTGGTTTTGGGCGGCGGCGACGGACTCGCCGCGCGCGAGTTGTTGAAATATCCGGACGTCAAACGGATCACGCTCGTCGACCTCGACCCTGCCATGACGCATCTCGCGCAAACCCACGAAATCTTGCTCGCCACCAACCGGGGAGCCTTGAACGATCCGCGCGTCACCGTCGTCAACCAGGACGCCTACAAATTCGTCCGGGAAAATTCGCGACTTTACGACGCCATCGTCGTCGACCTGCCCGACCCGAAAACCGCCGCGCTCTCCCTGCTCTATTCGGTGGGGTTTTACAAAACGCTGAAGAAACATTTAAAACCCTTCGGCGCCGTGGTCACGCAAAGCGCCAGTCCGCTCTATGCGCCCGAGGCGTTTCTCTGCATCAAACAGAGTTTGCAGGCGGCGGGGTTCAGCGTCCTGCCCTACCAAAACTCCATTCCCACAATGGGACGCTGGGGCTGGAACCTTGGCGTGCGAAGCGAATATATGAACCCGGAAAAATTAAAAGAAGCCGCGGTGGGATTGGAGTTTAAAAATCTGGAGACGCTGTTTATCAATCGCGACGCGATGATCTCGATGGCGCATTTTGGCAAGGGCCTGTTCGAGCGCGAGGATGAAATTGAACCCAACACCGAGTTCAACCACGCTCTGATGAAATATTACCGGCAAGGACGCTGGGAAGTGTACTGACCAGGCAAGCGCCTGGCCGGCGAGGGCGCCGGAGCTAGCAGGTGTAACTTGTACAGGGAAGCTACACGCCGTGATGAGCTTGCAACTCAAACTTTTCCAGCGGCACGCTGGCTCCCTCTTGCAAAGAGGGTTGGGGTGATTCTTCCTCTAAAAATTTCAATGGTCGTTTTCTTGCGTTGCTGAAACTTGTGGCGCTTGCCGGCCCCGGCTAAAAATATTTAACCGTCTCCTAAAATTTTATCGACCTTTTCAATCAGGCGGGAAAACTCGATGGGTTTGGTGTCGTAATCGTCGCATCCGGCGCGGATGGCTTTATCCCGGTCGCCGGTCATGGCATGCGCGGAGAGACCGATGATGGGAATGGACGCGGTTTGCGCTTCGGCCTTGATCAGGCGGGTGGCTTCGTAACCGTCGATTCCCGGCAGGCCCATGTCCATCAAAATCAAGTCGGGAGTTTCGCGGATCGCGATTCCCAGGCTCTCTTCGCCGTCAATCGCCCAAACCACTTCATACCCCCTGCGCTTCAAACGCCGGGTCAGCATGTCCTGATTCAATTCGTTGTCCTCGACCAACAAAATTTTAGCCATGCCCGGTTTCTCTCGTCGGTAAAGTTATCTCAAACTCATGGTGACCAGCCACCAGGCCCCAATACTGGCGACGTAGCCGGCGGCGATGGCGGGCGCCCATTTTAAATGCGAAATGAAGGTATAGTTCTTGCGGTCCACGCCCATCACCGCCACGCCCGCAGCGGAGCCAACGGAGAGCAGGCTCCCTCCAACCCCGGCGGTGAGCGTGACCAACAGCCACTGGTCCAGCCCCATTTCCGGACTCATTTTCAGGACCGCGTACATGACCGGAATATTGTCGACGATGGCGGAAAGGACGCCCACCATGATATTGGCGACGGTCGGCCCAACAGTTTGGTAGGAAGCGGCGCTGGCCATGGCCAGATAACCGATATATTGAAGAGCGCCCACGGCTGTCAACACTCCAAAGAAAAACAGAAGCGTGTCGAACTCCACGCCTTCCATTTTTTTAAAAATATCAAAATGGCGTGCGGGGTCGCCGAGCGTTCCCTTGGCTTCATGCCATTTTTTTTCCCCCCAGCGCTTGAGGTAGTAACCGTGCAACATCAAAAAACTCAATCCAAACATCATGCCGAGATAAGGCGGCAGGTGCAGGAACTGATGAAAACTTACGGCGGTGGCCACGGTAATGATTCCCAGAGCCGCGACCACCCAGGCCCCCGGTTTAAGCTCGACCTTTTCCTGTCCGCCTTCCGGTTTTAGTTTTGGAACGAAGGGGAACATGATGAGGGCCGGTACCAACCAGTTGACGACGGAAGGAATCAGTAAATAGGAAAACTCCAGAGTATGCACCTTGCCTGAAGTCCAGACCATCAAAGTGGTGATATCGCCGAACGGACTCCACGCCCCGCCGGCATTTGCGGCCACGACGATATTCACAAAAGCGGGAACAATAAAATCGCGGTTGCCGCCGCTGACGGCCAGGGCCACGGTGGACATCAACAAGGCGCTGGTCAGGTTGTCCGCCAAAGGCGACAGGAAGAAGGTGATGAGGCCGGTGGCCCAGAAAAGCTGGCGAAAGCCAAGTCCCTTGCTCAACAGCCAAGATCGCAGGGCCCTGAAGATATTGCGTTCGGCCAGGGTGTTGATATAGGTCATGGCGACGAGAAGAAAGAAAAACAGTTCGCCGATTTCCCCGATCAATTCCTTGATGTATTCGTGAGCGTGCCCGCCTTCGTATAGGGCCTCGTATAGGGCAATCATCATCCACATGAAACAGCCGCCGAAAATGACGGGCTTCGACTTTCTCATGTGGATTTTCTCTTCGAAAACCACCAGGGAGTAGGCCAGGGTGAAAATGATCAAGCAAACGTATCCAATCCAAACCTGCGTCAGGTCGTGCATGTGTTCCTCATAAATTAAACGCGCTTCCCGCGTCAGAAAGCGCAAACGATATTGCGGGTCCGCCAACCCGTGCGTTATTTCCGGCGGGCCAAATTACTTTTTTCTCCCCGCCTTGCGGTCCGGTTCGAGATACATATAGCCCAGTCCGGCGGCGACGGCGTACCCTTTGCTCGTTTCTATCGCGGGACGCAGGCTAACGCTTTTTTCACTGCCGCCAACCAGAACATGAACGCCTGCGCCCACGCCCGCCGCGATCGACGCGCTGCCGCCCACGTACTTGCCGGCCAACTGATAGGTTCCCGGCTTGAACTGCGCCGCGACCACGGAGAAGGTCAACTCGATATCGCGCTCAAAATTGAGATCGACGCCGAGGCCGATCCCCGTCTCCCCCTTGTAATATTCCGTCCGACCATTAATATCTTTAAACTGGCAACGGATATAAGTGGTGGACGTGACGATCAAATTGATTCCCTTGCCGGGAATATCCTTGCACTTGAGAATCCCCGCCTTGACCCCCGCGTCGCCTGCCGTCGCAATGGGAGCTAAAGAACCGACAAACAAAATCGCTAACGAAAAATTCAAAATCCATTTTCGAATCGCGGGTATGGGCATGGTTTTCGTCTCCACTTTTTGTATCGGATAAAAGTTTGAACAACGTTTAGTCAGGATAAACGTTTTATTGGTCGGGAACAAAGTTTTTCATGTATTACAGGATTTGATTTGCAAGCGCACCCTCAACCCGAAGCGCTACCTCGTATAAGATGGATTTACTGCCCCCGGGCGCCTGCCCGGCCAGCGATATCCTTGCGGTAATGAAAACCTTCCCATTTGATTTTACCGACGGCTTCGTAAGCGCGTTTGATGGCGGCGGGCAAGTCGTCGTCAAGCGCTGTCACGCCCAACACCCGTCCGCCGTTGGTCAAAACCTTTCCGTCCGCCAGCGACGTTCCGGCATGAAAGACGACGACGCCGGATTGCCTGCCTGCTTCTTCCAATCCAAAAATTTCCTTCCCTTTGGCGTATTTTCCCGGATAGCCCTCTGCGGCCATGACCACGCAAACGGCGGATTCGTCGCTCCATTGAATAGATTGTCTCTTCAACCTCCCGTCGATACAGGCGTCCAATATCGGAATCAGATCGCTTTTCATACGCATCATCAACGGCTGGGTTTCAGGATCGCCAAACCGCGCATTGAATTCCAACACCTTTGGTCCGGAGGAATCGATCATCAGTCCGGCGTAGAGCACGCCCTGATAGAGGCAACCCGCGCGCGCCATCGCCTCCACCATGGGATACATGATTTCCGCCATCACGCGCTCCTGCAATTCGGGCGTCAACAATGGCGCCGGAGAATAAGCGCCCATGCCGCCGGTGTTGGGTCCCTCATCGCCGTCGTACGCCGCCTTATGGTCCTGCGCCGGTTCGAGCGGCACGATGGTCTTCCCATCCGTGAATGCCAGATAGGAAACCTCTCGCCCGTCGAGAAACTCCTCGATCACCACCCGGTCGCCCGCCGAGCCGTAGACCTTTTTTTCCATAATGTCTTCCACCGCGATCAGGGCTTCCTCTCGCGTTCGGCAAACGTAGGCGCCCTTGCCGGCGGTCAAGCCGTCGGCTTTAACGATGATGCGATCCTTGTTTTGCAGGTAGGCCCTGGCCAAGGCGGGATCGTCGAATACTTTATAATCCGCTGTGGGGACGCTGTTGTTCCGCATCAGGTCTTTGGAAAAAACCTTACTGCCCTCGAGGCGGGCCGCTTGCGCCGTCGGACCAAAGACGCGCAGGCCGCGCTTCCGGAAGAGATCCACAATCCCCAGAGTCAACGCCTGTTCCGGACCCACCACGCACAGGTCGACCGATTCGCGCTCCGCGAAATCTGCCAGCGCCTCGATCTGGTCTGCGGCGATATCGACATTCTCCGCTAGGGCCGCCGTTCCGGCGTTTCCCGGCGCGCAAAATATTTTCTTTACTTTGGGACTTTGGGAGATTTTCCAGACCAGGGCATGCTCCCGTCCGCCGCCTCCCACCACCAATACGCGCATGAATTTACCTTCCAAGCTTGGGTCAAATTTTTGATTGATACCATAAAGTCAATACGGCAAAAGTCAAAGTTTTAATAAAACTCCCGGCTCCTTGTCCACGACCATCTTCTAAAGAATATTCAAGCATTTTCGTAAGTTTGCAGTCGGCGCTGGAACCGATCGTACAAACTTTTTAAAACAAACGGCGACAACACCGTCGTAAAGGCGATCACGATAACCATTCCGGCAAAAACCTCCTTGTTGAGGATACCGCTTTCCCGTCCCAGTTCGGCAAAGACGAGGCCCACTTCGCCGCGCGGGATCATGGCGGCTCCTATGATCCAACGGGCGGGCCAAGGCTCCTGGATGAGCCAGGGCGCCGCCAGTTTGCCGATAATCGCAACCAACATCACCGCAAATGAAAAGGCCCAAATGAATGGAGAACTCCAATCGATCTCGCGCAGATTCAACGACAACCCGACCATTACAAAGAATATGGGCGTGAACAATTGAATGATGGACTTCATCTCCTTTTCAATGCTCTCGGTGAAGGACGGATCGGCATGCAAGGCGGCTCCAAAAGGCAAAAAGAAACGCCTCGATAAAGCCAGCCCCGCCGCGTAACCGCCTAGCAACTCGGGCGCCCCCATCGTATGAGCCAGCCAGGCGAAGAACAACACGAGAGAGACTATCGTCGTGGGGATCAATCCAGGGATTTCCGTGGTTGTGTTGATGTGTTTGATGGTAGAAGACATCAGCTTGGCCGCCACCGGAGCCAAAATAAAAAAGGCCGCTATAAACATGATTACTTTCCCCGCATTGCCCAGGGTGACGCCGCCGCCAATGGAAAATTCATAAAGCAACGCCAGCAGGACGACGCCCATGACGTCGTCCAGAATTGCCGCGCCTAATATGATCTGGCCCTCCGGGGCGTGGTGGCGTTTGAGGTCGGTAAGCACGCGGGCGGTGATTCCAATACTGGTCGCCGTAAGCGTCCCGCCAACAAACAGCGACGTCAGGGCTGAAAGGCCGAATATCCAATATCCTACGCTGAAGCCCAGCAGGAACGGCAAGCCGAACCCAGTCAGGGCCACGACTAAAGACTTGAATCCCGCCCGCGCCAATTGTTGAGGGTCGGTCCCCAAGCCCACCTCAAACAGGAGCAAGATGATCCCGATCTGAGCCATGAGCCTTAAAGCTTCGATAGGCTCGATCCAGCCCAGAAGACTCGGCCCCAAAACCACTCCCGCCAGCAATTCGCCTATGACAGAGGGCGCTTTGAAACTCACCGCCAGCTCCGCGAAAACTCGCGCGGTTAGAAGAACAATAAGCAGGATAAGAAAAAAGTCGTGAGTCTGCATTGTGGTCCCTCGATTCTACCAACTCAATAATTTCCATCGGGCCGTAAAAATTAATGGAGCATTGCCCCGTCAAGCATACTCCCGTCCGCCGCCGCCCATTACTATACGCGCCTGAATTTACCTTTTCCAAGTTTCCCGGTTTCCCGGTTTCCCGTTTGGAGAATTTTTCAAAGAGGATACAATAAGCCCTGAACGACAAGGGTCAAAATTTATAGAAAATTGCGCGGGTTTGCAAGTCTTAACGGGGAATGAAACGGCGGATGTTGCGATTGGAATCCATTACAAAATCGTTTGGCGCCAAACAGCCGCTCCGCGATTTTTCCCTGGAGATCGGCGAAGGGGAAATTTTTATTCTGCTCGGCCAAAGCGGTTGCGGCAAAACAACTCTGTTGCGATTGATCGCCGGATTCGACCGCCCCGACTCCGGCCGCATCTTTGTCGGCGACCGGGAAATCGGCTCCCTGCCGGTGGAGCAGAGGCCGGTGGGATTTATTTTCCAGAACCACGCCCTGTTCCCGCACATGACGGTGTACGACAATATCGCTACGGGACCGCGCATCCGCGGCCTTTCTGAAACGGAAATTTCCCGGCGAGTCGACGAGTTGTTAAAGATCGCGCGCATCGAGGCCATACGCGACGCCCTGCCCGGCCGGATCAGCGGCGGGGAATCCCAACGCGTCGCCCTGGCCCGTGCCATCGTCAACCGCCCGCATATTTTATTGCTGGACGAGCCGCTCTCCGCGCTCGACCCAAGCTTGCGCCAAAACCTGAGGCGGGAGTTGACCGAGATGCAAAAATCCTTCGGCGCCACGTTTTTGTTCGTCACCCACGACCAGGAGGAGGCCATGAGCCTGGGAGGTCGCATGGGTATTCTGGAAAACGGAACGTTGATGCAGGCTGGTTCATCCCGCGAACTTTACGACCGGCCCGCCAGTCCTTTCATCGCGCAGTTTCTTGGAGAGAACAACCGGTTGCATGGAAAAGTGGAGGATCGCGCCGGGAACCGGGCGACGGTTAAATTGTCGTCGGGCGACCGAATCCATGGCCTTACCGGGCGGCGCCCGCCGGAACCCGGACGGAAAGTCGTCTGTTTTGTGCGCCCGGAAAATTTACAGCTCGCACGGTCGGATGGCGGCGGGCAAGATATAAATCGCCTGACGGGAACGGTGGAGAGTCGGGAGTTTTTTGGCTCGCATACTTCGTATGGAGTTTGCGTGGAAGGTTGCGAGCGGGTCCAGGTTCTGGCCCCGCATGGAGGGGAGGCCGATCCAGGAAAAAGCTTTGAGGTTGGGGAGCGCGTCGACGTCGTTTTTCGTCCGGAGGACGTTTTGGCGTTCGAGACGGAGGCGGAAAATGCGAATTAAATCCTTCGCCGTCGCGCTGGGTTTGCTGGCGCTCCTATGCGCCTGCGGAGACGACGGCGAGCAAACCAAGACAGCGCAAAAACAAAATTTGAAATATCGGATCGCCACCGACCCGACCCTGGTTCCCATGTCATTTTACAACGAGAAGCATGAGTTGGCCGGGTTCGAGATCGACCTGATACGGGAAATTTCCCGCGTCGCCGGGTTCGATTACGAAATGGTCGGCGTCGACTGGCCTGCCTTGTTCGGCGGGCTGATCGCGAAAAAATACGACATGGGCATAAGCTCCATCACCATTCTTGAAGAGAGAAAACAACGTATGACCTTCAGCGTTCCCTATTTACAAAGCGGACTGGCCCTCCTGGTGCGCGCCGGTCAGGAGGGCGTCGCGACCGTCGAGGATCTGGAGCGATTGAACCTGTTGGCGGGGGCGCAGGTGCGGACGACTTCGTATTTTTATCTGGAAAAGTTTCCGAACATTCGCAAGAAGGGTTACGAATTGTTCGGCCACGCGGTGGCGGACCTGATCAACGGCAAGATCGACGCGGTGATCGGCGAGAGCACAGGGACGCTTTATTTCAAGAATCAGCGCAAGGATTATTTTACGAAAATCAAAATGGCGGGGGATATCCTGACGCGGGAGAATTACGGGATCGTTTTCCGCAAGGATGAAACGGCTTTGCGCGAATCAGTGGACGCCTCGCTAAAAAAATTGCTGGCGGACGGAACGGTGGCGCGGCTTCACGAAAAATGGGATTTGGGAAAAGCCGCCAGCGTGCCAGGCTAGCGCCTGGAGGCAGTAGGCGCTGTTCACAAGATTTTCCATTAAATTTTTTAGCGGAGGAATCCCCCCAACCCCCTTTGCAAGGGGGAGCCATTAAACGGTGGAGAGAAAACGATAAGACGATGACCGGACCGAACAAAAATTTTCAGTCGCCAACTACTGCCTCGTCGGCGAGACGCCAGCCCGTAGAGAAGTTGGGCTGGAACCTGGCCGTTACAGTCAGTTTTATTCTGCTGATCTACCTTCCCGGCCGGGAAGCGTTTTTTGTTCGGGGGGAAGTTCCCGGCGGCTACCTGCCTTTGCTGAAACTGTTGCCTCTGGGCGCGGCCTATACTTTGGGGATCACCTTGCTGGGAAGCGCGGCGGCGATCGGCGTCGGATTCCTCGTCGCTCTGGGCAAGCTTTGTCCTTACCGCTGGGTGCGGGTTGCGGCGGGGTTCTACACGGAAATTTTGCGCGGTCTCCCTCTGCTGGTTCTGCTGTTCTATATTTATTACGCGCTCGGAGAGTTTCTGAACATCCCGGCGCTCGCGGCGGCGGTCATCGGGTTTGGCGCCAGTTACGGGGCCTACATGGCCGACGTGTTCCGCGCCGGCATACAAGCCATCCCAAAAGAACAGGGCGAAGCGGCGCGCAGTCTGGGGATGACGCCGCGCCAGGCCATGTTAAAAATCATCCTGCCGCAGGCCATGCGCACCATCGTCCCCGCCGTCGGCAACCAGACCCTGGGGATGCTCAAGGACACCAGCCTGGTTTCCGTTCTCGCCATCTCGGACGTTCTGCGCGTGGGTAACGAGTACGCCACCCGGCATTTCAACTACCTGGAAACCTACACTTATATCGCTCTCGCCTACCTTGCGCTGACGCTTCTGTTGTCGCGCTTCGTGTTGTATCTGGAATCCCGTTGGCAGGAGGCGGGGTGAATAAGCATTTGCCAAAGCGGATTTTTTTTATTAAATTAGGGCGCAAAGCTTTCCCTGACATTATATTTAAAGCAGAAGAATTCTCCCGTTTGAGAGAGAAAGGTCGTCGGCAATGAAGAAATCGTTTTACGTCAATGGCAAGGTGGTTCAGGCAGAAAACGCCGAGGAGGCGTTTGAAAAAGGCGGAGCCTCCGTTCCGGAAAACTATCCTCCCGACAAGGGTTTTGTGATTCAAAATTACCGTTGGTCGGAGAAGGACGACGATTTCAGCGTCGAGGATTTGAGCGAAAACGGTTACCGGGTGTTCGACGAATGGGTTCCCGCCGAGGAATACTTTCAGAAATTAAACGACGACGCCATCTCCCGGTTGGGCTACCGGCAAGTGCGCATCGACCTGGTGCAGTACCACTTTCACAACCCCCGCGTGCAGAACTCCAAAATACTGATTGCCTGACCAGGCAAGCGCCTGGTCAGCGTGACGCTGGACTCAGCAGGCGTCGCTTATACGGGAACCGCTACAAGTTGCGGTGGGTTTGCGACCCAAGCTCTGCCCCCACGGCGAGCGGCGGGCAAGCGCTTGGCCAGCGAGGCGCCGGGTCCATAAGGCGTAACTTTTCTAGCGACCGCTACAAGCCACGGTGAGTTTGCGTCTCAAACCTTTCTACCGGGCGTTGCCCGGCCAACCCCCACTTCGTGAGGACCGCCTTCCATCCTTCCGAAGGAGAGTTTTGCAGGAGTATTAATTGACGATTAAAATTATTCTTTTCCAACAAAAGGAAAATGCAGGATTTGGGATCTTATTTTAAAAATTTAAAGGGCGATTTTTTTGGCGGTCTCACTGCGGGAATCGTGACCTTGCCTCTGGCCCTGGCGTTTGGGCTTCAGTCCGGTTTGGGCGCGGTATCGGGGCTTTATTGCGCTATCATTCTGGGCACAATCGCCGTCGTTTTTGGAGGAACTTCCACGTTAATCAGCACTCCCACGGGACCCATGACGGTCGTCGCCACGCTGATCATATCTCAAACCATTGCCGTCGCGGGCAGTTTGGAAAACGCGATGGGAATTATTCTCGGCATATTTTTATTGACGGCCGTGTTCCAAATCCTTTTTGGGGTCATAAAGTTCGGACGCTATGTCAAATACATTCCCTATCCGGTGCTCTCCGGTTTCATGACGGGGATCGGGGTGATTTTGGTCTTGCTCGAGATTTATCCTTTTATCGGCGTGGAATCTCCAAAAGGGGTCATGAAAGTTTTTATCGGTCTATCTGTAGCCTTTTCCCATCTCAATGTTCATGCCCTGGCGTTAGGCATTCTCACCATTTTTATTATTTATTTTCTGCCCCGTTTGACCAAAGCCGTCCCCGCTACTCTGGTCGCTTTGATCGTGGGGACACTGGTTTCCATCGAATCTGGGCTTTCGGTTCCCCTGATCGGGGAAATTCCCCAGGGTTTGCCCGACTTTCAAATAAGCCATTTATCGACCTTTGATTTTCATCAAACCGCTTTTGTGCTCAGTTCCGCTTTGACCCTGGCGGCTCTGGGATGCATTGACACCCTGCTGACGGCGGTGGTCGCCGACCAGATCACCAAAACCCGGCACCAAAGCAACCGCGAATTGATCGGTCAGGGATTGGGAAATTTCGCTTCCGCGCTATTCGGAGGATTGCCGGGAGCGGGCACCACCATGTCGACCATAGTCAGTATCAAGGCCGGAGGGCAAACGCGGTTGGCGGGAATTATTTCCGGAATATTTTTGCTGGCTATATTGCTGGGCTTGGGAAAATTTGTTCAATATGTCCCGATTCCCGTGCTGGCGGGTATTCTGATCACCGTCGGTTTCGACATCATCGATTACAAAGGGTTGAAACAATTAGCAAAGGTCAACCGGGCCGAAGGCTTGATCCTGGTCACGGTCTTGTTGATGACGGTTTTCGTGGATCTGATCGAAGCGGTGGCGGTGGGAATGATTCTTTCGTCCCTGATCTTTATGAAAAAGATGGGCGATATTGGAGAAGAAAAAGACGCATTGTTTCCACTCCATTTGTTGGCTGTCAAGAAGCCCTGTAGTTTGAAAGATGAATTCATTTTGCCCAAGGAATTTGCCGATCAGGTTTATATCAAGACCATAAGCGGCCCGGTATTTTTTGGATTTTCGCAAAGCTTGCAGGACAATATAAAGAAATTACCCCCAATAAAAACGATCATTTTCGAGATGCACCGGGTTCCATATATAGATCAATCCGCCGCCAACGTTTATAAGTCCGTCGTCAAGGATCTAAAAGAGCAGAACATAGAAGTTCTGCTGGCCAATATCAACGGCCAACCTTTTAAAATGTTTCAGGACATAGGATTTATTCCGAATGTCATTTCGCAGGACTCCATTTTCGAGGATATTTTCGACTGTGTGCGATTGCTGGAAAAGAGATTTGTTTCCGAAGGAACCCGCATGACCCGATTGCAATAAAGTTTTTTGCCGTTCGTCGGCCGACCGAGTTTGGCCGCGCCCGTTTTTCGGGAATTTTATGAATTATGATAAACTTCTCGACTAAATAAAAAATCAAGGCCGCTCTTAAATTGAAGGAATCCTTTAGGATTTAACGCCATGTCGTCTTCCCTAAACCCGGTACAGGAAAAACCGGAACTCAAATACAGGATCATCGTCGTTATTTTAGCGATGGTAATTTTGATCGCGGACGAATTGCTCCCCTTGGGGATTTCCGTGGGCGAAGCTTATTGCGCTTTGGTTTTGGTCGGCTTGATGGCCAAAGACAAACAGTTGATTATTGGCGCCGCGATTGCGGGAACGATTTTGACGCTAGTGGGGGTGTTCCTGTCCAGTCCTGAATCCCACATATGGATCGTCCGGGTCAATCGCCTGCTTTCCATTTTCATGATTTGGCTGACAGCGGTTTTTTGTTTGTTACAACTCCGGTCTGTCGAGGAACGGGAGGAATCGGAAGAAATCAAAGCGGCCTTCGAGGGCATGAAGCAGGAAATGAACTATGTGAAGTTGAACCGGGTCATCGCCGTTTTAATCAACTCCAAACAAACCATCGAAGACGACCTGGTGAATGCCTTGCAGGTTATTTGCTATCATACCGGTTGGCCCGTGGGGCATTTGTATTTAAAAAACGATGAAAAGGATATCCTGACCCCGACCAAAATCTGGTACCTGAAAGATCCGGAGCAGTTCGAGTCTTTTAAAAAAGTTACAGAGAGCACGTCGTTTAAAGTTGGAGAGGGTTTGCCCGGCCGCGTTTTGGTCAGTGGAAGCGCCGAATGGATCATCGACGTCACCAAGGACAAAAACTTTCCACGCGCCCGGCTGGCGGTAGAAATCGGGGTCCGCGCCGGATTTGCCTTTCCTATTTTGATCGACACTAAAGTGATGGCCGTGATGGAGTTTTTTTCGGTGGAAGCTTTGGAACCCGATCCCAGACTGCTACAGGTGATGGAAAGCGTCGGATTTCTATTGGGCAGGGTCTTCGAGCGTTATCACGCCAACCTGCAGAAAGAAGAATACAACGACCACTTACGGCGTCTTTACCGTCGCCTTGAGTTGGCTCGCGCAGAGGACAGCAAAACAATCACCGACGAATTCCACGACGAATTGAGATGAATTTGATGGCGGACGGCGTGGGAGAAAGTTCGACCGGCGAGCGTTTGAATTGAGGAAAACCTCTCAATCGCAAACCACTGGCCCCGGCGCCTTCGCCGGCGGTCAGTCGCGCCGCGCCAGGCGGACGGCGTGGGAGATGGTTTTGTCCTTCTTGTCGTACCAGTAGCCGCACCCGTTGAGGTAAAACAGAATCCGCCCCTCGGCGCCGCGGGTCTCGCTGGTCCAGGTGCAGTTGCCCCCGCCGGGAGGGAAAATGGCGTCCAGGTGAATGTCGCCGTTTTTGAAATCCTTGTTCAGCTTGTCCGCGTCGTACAGCGATAGAGCTTCCTGCAGAGTGGGCAGACGCCAGTTGTCATGGCCTCCAAATTCCTTCTCGTTCATTTCCTTGGCGTACGCTTCCGCCTCGTCCCACGTAACCTCCCGGTCCAGATCCAGCCGCGAATCGTTGGCCATCCAGGTCAGGCTGGTCAGCGAATCGTAAATCGTTTTGTCCGGTCTTTTCATGAACCTCGTTTTTTCCTGTGCCATGACGCCCTTTCTCACTTTCTCTCTTTATAAAAATATCAATCGCGGACCGCGATGGGTCTGCTATTAATTTTGAATTGGATTTTACGCCCCCAGCCTAACAAAGTTGGATTCCCCCTGTAAAGTCCCGTCTGCCAGACCGGCCAGCGATGAAACAGAAAATATCCACGACTGTCACCCTGAGCCGTCGAAGGGCAAACCGGGAAAATGGCCGACGCCTCATAAAATTATTTTTAACGGGAATAAAATTTTGTTGGAGGTACCCTATTAAACAGGAAGTTTGAAATTAGGTTGACCCTTATTGGTTGACCATTATTTGCCAAAAGTTATTCTGGCATTCGCCTGAGAAGTCATTCGGAAGGTCTTATGTGCAACTCAAGAGTCTCGTTGACGCTCCTGCTGGTTTCTTTTCTCCTACTGTTTTTATTCCAATATCCTAAAATATCATCCCATAAAAACCTCCCTCCTGAATCGCCGGTGGAACGTATTTCCGTCTCGGCGGAAATTGAATTAAAGGCGCGTGTCGACAAATCTTTCGGCAAGATTCCCATCCGGTTCGAGACCAACGTCGGCCAGACGGACGAGCGGGTAAAGTTCCTGGCGCGGGAGAAAGGGTACTCCCTGTTCCTGACGCCGGAAGAGGCTGTGATGGTCCTGCCTGTTGGGCCTGCAAAATCTGCAACCGATCTCTCCGGTTCCGTTAAAAAAGTTTCTCTGGAAAATAGCGAAACGCGCCACGCGGCGATTCGCATGAGTTTGCTGGACGCCAACCCCGCACCCAAAATGTTCGGCGAAGACGAACTGATTACGAAAAGCGCTTACTTCATCGGCTCCGACCCGGCGCAATGGCAAACGGGCGTCGCCAATTATGGAAAAGTGCGCTACGAGGAGGCGTATCCGGGGATCGACCTGATCTACTACGGCAACCCGCAACAACTGGAATACGATTTTGTTGTGTCGCCCGGCGCGGCGCCGGACGTTATAAAAATAAAGTTCGAGGGACAGGACGCCATAGCGATTGACGAGGCGGGCAATCTGGTCCTGCAAGTTGGGTCGGGCCGCATCGTCCAAAACGCTCCGGTGGTTTATCAATCCGTCGTCGGACAACGGATTCCCGTTCCAGGCCGTTACGTTTTGCTGGGCGCCGACTCCGTTGGATTTAAGATCGGTGGCTACGATTCCAAAAAAGATTTAATCATCGATCCCAACGTGTCGTTTTCCACCTACCTTGGAGGCGCCGGCATTGACGAAGGACAGTCCATTGCCGCAGATTCATCGGGAAACGTTTACGTTTTTGGCGAAACCGCTTCCGCCGACTTTCCAACCGCGAGCGCTTTTGACGCTACGCTGGGCGGGAGCCGGGATCTCTTCGTATCCAAATTAAATGCGGGGGGTACCGCGCTAATCTATTCCACCTACCTCGGAGGAGCGGGTTCCGAATTGGCGGACGCCATTGCCGTGGATTCGTCGGGCAACGCCTATGTGATCGGAGATACGCAGTCCTCGGATTTTCCAACCGTAGGCGCCATTGATTCCACGCTTGGAGGAACGCAGGACGCCTTTGTTACTAAATTGAACGCGTCTGGATCGGCGCTGACTTATTCCACTTATCTGGGCGGCTCTAGCAATGACGAAGGGGACTCCATTGCCGTGGATTCTTCCGGTAACGCTTACGTTACTGGATTGACGGAATCTTCAGACTTCCCCACGACCGTGGGCGCCTTCGATACCATCCTTGGGGGAACGGACGACGCTTTTGTGTCCAAGTTGAATGCCGCCGGCTCGGCGCTGACTTATTCCACCTACCTTGGAGGGTCGTCTACTGACTCTGGACACGCTATTGCCGTGGATTCTTCCGGCAATGCTTACATCACTGGGGATACAGAGTCCTCAGATTTCCCGGTCGTCGACCCCATTGATTCAACATTGGGAGGAACCACGGACGCCTTTGTTTCCAGGTTGAACGCGGCGGGTTCGCTTCTGCCGTTTTCCACGTACCTTGGCGGCGCGGGCATTGACGGCGGAGACTCCATTGCCGTGGATTCATCGGGCAACGCCTACGTTACGGGACTGACACAGTCCGCAGACTTTCCGACGACGGCGGGCGCGGTCGACGCCGCTCTTGGGGGAGTTGAGGACGCTTTCGTGTCCAAATTGAAGACGGCTGGCTCCGTGTTGACTTTTTCCACTTACCTTGGAGGCGCGGGCATTGATGGCGCAGACGACATTGCCGTGGACGCATCGGGAAACGTTTACGTCGCTGGAGTGACAGCGTCTACGGACTTTCCGACTGTTGACCCGATCGATTCTACATTTGGGGGAATTGAGGAGGCTTTCATATCAAAATTGAACGCCGCCGGTTCGGCTCTGGACTTTTCCACTTACCTTGGAGGCTCGGGCATTGACGGTGGACACGGAATTGCCGTGGACGCTTTCGGCAATATTTACGTCACGGGAGATACTGCTTCCTCCGACTTTCCTTTTGCGGGAAGCACTCTGGATAACACGTTGGGCGGGACGGACGCTTACATCGTCAAAATAATCGACGTCGTTGCTGGCGGGGCGGTTCCTCCGCTTGAATCAAGGTTTGGAATCATTTCGCCTTATTGGCAGGCCGAGGCGGGGATTTACACGTTCGTCTCCGTAAACCACCCTTCCCTTTCCGGCATGAACTCTCAAATTGGCGTGGCGATGTCGGCTGTGAACCAGGACGGCAGTTTGAAGGGAACCCTGGAGTTTACGCTATCGTCCAACAACTCTCAGCGCCTGTTCATCACGACAACCAACTTTTTTTTCGGACCGGACAGCAATCCGGACGACCGGTTTTTGATCACCGGCAATTCGCCGAGACAGGGCAGGCTTCAGTTCACTCCGGTCGCCAGCAATCCGGAAGTGAAACTGGGAATCGCAAACTCTCTCGGCAGGGGATTTGCGGACATTACCGCTTTGAGCTATTGGGGCGCCATCGTGATCGTCAACTCCTCCACCGGCTTCGCCATGGAATTCGTCGGCGACATGCAGGACAGCCGCGCCTTCAGCTCAACCAATTTTTCGGGAGT